>CAJXOQ010000081.1 GCA_913057975.1 uncultured Marinobacter sp. | reverse complement strand
CGAGATAGGAGTCCGTCTCGTGGGCTCGGAGATGTGTATAAGAGACAGCTTTGGTACGGATCACCTCTGAGTCCCTGGGAGCCTACTATGCCTGTTGTTACCCTGCCGGATGGCAGCCACCGCAGTTTTGCCGAATCTGTTACCGTTCACGATGTCGCCGCAGACATCGGCGCCGGACTTGCCAAGGCCGCCATTGCCGGCCGTGTGAATGGCAAGCTGGTCGATACCAGTTTCCCTATCGAAGACGACGCTGATCTCGCCATCGTGACCGAGCGGGATGAGGACGGTGTCGACATTATCCGCCACTCCACCGCCCACCTTTTGGCCATGGCCGTCAAGGAGCTGTTTCCATCAGCCCAGGTAACCATCGGCCCGGTGGTAGACAACGGGTTTTACTACGATTTCAAGTTTGACCGGCCGTTTACCAATGAAGATCTGAGCCGGATCGAAAAGCGCATGGAAGAACTGGCGAAGCAGGATATTCCGGTGTCCCGATCGGTCATGTCCCGTGACGAAGCCGTCCGTCTGTTTGATGAGATGGGTGAGGAATACAAGGTGCGCATCATTGAGGACATTCCCGGCGAGGAGGATCTGTCCTTCTACCGCCAGGGTGACTTTATCGATCTGTGTCGTGGCCCTCACGTGCCCAACACCGGAAAACTCAAGGCCTTCAAGCTGACCAAGGTCGCCGGCGCCTACTGGCGCGGTGATACCAGCAACGAGCAGTTGCAGAGGGTGTATGGCACCGCCTGGGGCAACAAAAAAGACCTGAAGGCCTATCTACATCGCCTGGAAGAGGCCGAGAAGCGCGACCACCGCAAGATCGGCAAGAAACTGAGCCTGTTCCACATGCAGGAAGAGGCCCCGGGCATGGTGTTCTGGCATCCGGATGGCTGGTCCCTGTATCAGGAGATCGAGCAGTACATGCGCCGCAAGCAGCATGAGCATGGTTACCAGGAAATCAAAACGCCGCAGGTGGTTTCCAGGGCGCTTTGGGAAAAGTCCGGGCATTGGGACAAGTTCAAGGACGACATGTTTACCACGGAGTCCGAGAAACACGATTACGCCATCAAGCCGATGAACTGTCCTTGCCATGTGCAGGTTTTCAACCAGGGCCTGAAAAGCTACAAGGAACTGCCTCTGCGTCTGGCGGAGTTCGGTTCCTGTCATCGCAACGAAGCGTCTGGTGCCTTGCATGGTTTGATGCGGGTTCGCGGATTTACCCAGGACGACGCCCACATTTTCTGCGAAGAGGATGCCATTCAGCAGGAAGTGTCTGACTTTATCGGTATGCTCCACGAGATTTATGCGGATTTCGGGTTTACGGAGATTCTTTACAAGCTCTCAACCCGTCCTGAAAAGCGGGTTGGCTCGGATGAAGTCTGGGACAAGGCTGAAGCCGCGCTGGAAGAAGCATTGAACCGGGAAGGCGTCGATTGGGAGCTTTTGCCGGGTGAGGGCGCCTTTTATGGCCCGAAAATCGAGTTTTCGCTGAAAGACTGCATCGGACGGGTGTGGCAATGTGGTACCATTCAGGTCGATTTTTCCATGCCGGGACGGCTGGGCGCCCAATATGTGGCAGATAACTCCGAGCGTAAGACGCCGGTGATGTTACACCGGGCGGTTCTTGGCTCGTTCGAGCGCTTTATTGGTATTCTCATCGAGGAATACGAGGGTGCTTTCCCGACATGGCTTGCGCCAACGCAGATCGCGGTGCTGAATATCACCGATAATCAGCGGGATTATTGCCAGAATCTTGCGAAAAAGTGGGATTCTCTTGGCTATAGGGTTAATGCTGACTTGAGAAACGAGAAGATCGGCTTTAAAATCCGCGAGCATACTATTAACAAAGTTCCCTTCCTTGTTGTTATCGGCGACAAAGAAGTTGAAAACAACGCCGTTGCGGTGAGAACCCGCAAGGGTGAGGATCTGGGAACTTTATCGCTGGAAGCGTTTGAACAGCTGATGGCTGACGAAATCAATCGCAAAGGCAGAACCAAAACGGAGATCTGATTATTAAACAGCGAGCGAATCGGGGGCGCACTCCAAAAGCGCCGATCAACGAGAACATTGACGCAACTGAAGTCCGTCTGATCGATGCCGAAGGCAATCAGGTCGGTGTCGTACCGATTGAAGATGCACTCAAGCAGGCTGAAGAAGCGTCTCTTGACCTGGTTCAGGTTACGGATTCCGATCCGATCGTCTGTAAGATAATGGACTACGGCAAGAAAATCTTCGATGAGAAGAAGGCCAAAGCGGCTGCCAAGAAAAAGCAGAAGCAGACGCAGGTCAAAGAGCTTAAGTTCCGACCAGGAACTGAAGAAGGGGATTATCAGGTCAAACTACGCAACCTGGTACGTTTCCTTGAAAACGGGGACCGCGGCAAAATCACTATCCGCTTCCGTGGGCGTGAGATGGCACACCAGGAAATTGGTATGAAGCTCATGAACAGGATCGAAGTGGATATTGAAGAGCTTGCCCAGGTAGAACAGCGGCCGAAAATGGAAGGCCGCCAGATGACCATGGTTGTGGCCCCCCGTAAAAAGAAGTGAACCTGATCCGGTGTTGGTCCCCCGCGGTCGCGGGGGATTTGTCGTTCAGGGGCACATTGATATCACTTAAAAACAGAATGCGGAGTTTTAAAAATGCCCAAGATGAAAACCAAAAGCGGGGCCACCAAGCGGTTCAAGAAGACCGCTACTGGCTTCAAGCATAAGCAATCCTTCACCAGTCATATCCTGACCAAGAAGAGCCCGAAGCGTAAGCGTCAGCTCCGTGGTACCAAGATGATTGCCAAGTCCGACGTGGCTTCAATCAAGCGTATGACGGCGTGCTGATTCAGCCGCTAGCCATTTCTTTTCAGGTTTAAAGGTAGAAGGATTAACGTATGCCTCGCGTAAAACGTGGTGTGGTTGCACGCCGTCGTCATAAAAAGATTCTCAGTCAGGCCAAGGGTTATTACGGAGCGCGTAGCCGCGTCTTCCGCGTAGCCAAGCAGGCGGTTATCAAGGCCGGTCAGTACGCTTACCGTGACCGTCGTAACCGTAAGCGCTCGTTCCGCGCACTGTGGATTGCCCGTATCAATGCTGGCGCCCGTGCCAACGGCCTGTCTTACAGCCGTCTGATTGCTGGCCTGAAGAAGGCCAATGTTGAGATCGACCGTAAAGTTCTGGCCGACCTGGCCATGAACGAGCAGCAGGCGTTTACCGCTGTTGTTGAGAAGGCCAAAGCGTCTCTGTGATCGCTTAGCTCTTTCATCGGTTAACCGATCGAATCAGGCGTCTCCATGATTTCATGAAGACGCCTTCTGATAGGGGAAGGGCGCGCTCTTCCCCTATTTTTGTTTAGAGTGATTCCATTTCTGGATTGGAGCAGGGTCAATGGAAAACCTGGATCAACTCGTTCAGGACGGCCTGGCGGCGGTTGAAAGTGCCGACAGTTTGCAGGCACTGGATCAGATTCGTGTTGAATACCTTGGCAAGAAGGGTGTGATCACCCAGCAGGCGAAGACACTGGGTAAGCTGTCTGCGGAAGAACGTCCCGCCGCCGGCCAGAAGATCAACGACGCCAAGGGGCAGGTGGAGCAGGCTATCAACGCCCGCCGTACAGACCTTGAGCGCGCCGCCATCGAGCAAAAACTCGCCAGTGAATCCATTGATGTGACGCTTCCCGGGCGAGGCCAGGATCTGGGTGGTTTGCATCCGGTTACCCGCACCCTTCAGCGTATTGAGCAATTTTTCTCCCGCGCGGGCTATACCGTGGAGCAGGGGCCGGAAATCGAAGACGACTATCACAACTTCGAAGCTCTCAACATTCCGGGCCACCATCCGGCCCGTGCCATGCATGACACGTTTTACTTCAATCCCGGCACATTGCTGCGAACCCACACCTCACCGGTCCAGATTCGCACCATGGAAGATGGCAAGCCACCTTTTCGGATGATTTGCCCCGGCCGCGTCTACCGCTGCGACTCGGATATGACCCACACTCCCATGTTTCACCAGGTGGAAGGGTTGTTGGTCGAGAAAGACGTGAGCTTTGCGGACTTGAAGAGCACCGTTGAGGAATTCCTGCGGGTATTCTTCGAGCGCGACCTGGAAGTGCGATTTCGCCCATCCTATTTCCCGTTCACGGAGCCGTCCGCGGAGGTGGATATCGAGTGGGGGCGCGAAGAGGATGGCAGCATCAAATGGCTGGAAGTGATGGGCTGCGGCATGGTTCACCCCAAAGTATTCGAGCATTGCGGTATCGATGCCGAGGAATATCGTGGCTTTGCGTTTGGTCTGGGCGTAGAGCGCCTTGCCATGCTTCGCTATGGCGTGAATGACCTGCGCATGTTCTTTGAGAACGACCTCCGCTTTCTGCGGCAGTTCCGTTGAACACGCCATCAAGGTAAACGAACTAACAGGCAACACCGCATCAGGACAAGGCAGATACCATGAAATTCAGTGAACAGTGGCTACGTGAATGGGTCAATCCGGCGAATGATACCCAGGCATTGATGGATCAGATCACCATGGCGGGTCTGGAAGTTGACGGATTTGAGCCGGTAGCCGGCAAGTTCAGTGGCATTGTTGTGGGTGAGGTTGTGTCGGTATCGCCTCATCCCGATGCGGATAAGCTTCGGGTTTGTCAGGTCAGTGATGGTGCTCAAACGGTACAGGTGGTTTGCGGTGCGCCCAACGTGCGCGACGGCCTGAAAGTGCCGTTTGCCGTCGTCGGAGCGGTGTTGCCGGGCGACTTCAAGATCAAGAAGGCCAAGCTGCGTGGGCAACCTTCGGAAGGAATGCTGTGCTCAGAGTCAGAGCTTGGCCTTTCGGACAGCCATGACGGCCTGATGGAGTTGCCGGACGATGCGCCGGTAGGCCAGGAGCTGAGTGAGTTTCTCAAGTTGAACGACGTCACCATCGACGTGGATCTGACGCCGAATCGCAGTGATTGCCTGTCAATCAAAGGGATCGCCCGGGAAGTCGGGGTACTGAACAGCCTTGTGGTTGAGGGGCCGGAAATTCTCCCCGTGGAAGCAGTGCACTCAGAGGTGCCTGACATCGCCGTGAAAGACCCCGAAGGCTGCCCCCGGTATCTGGGGAGAATCCTGCGCAACGTGGACCTTAGCATTGAATCCCCACTGTGGATGCAGGAAAAGCTTCGCCGCTCCGGGATCCGCTCTATCGACGCTGCGGTGGATGTTACCAACTATGTGATGCTTGAACTGGGTCAGCCCCTGCACGCCTTTGACCGTGAGGAAATAGAGGGTGGCATAGTTGTGCGCCGGGCAATGCAGGGTGAAAAGTTGGTATTGCTGGATGGACAGGAAGTGGAACTGACCCCGGATACCCTGGTTATCGCGGATTACGCCAAGCCGATAGCGATTGCCGGTGTGATGGGTGGCGAGCATTCCGGAGTGAGTGAGCGAAGCCGCGACCTGATCCTTGAGGCTGCCTATTTTGATCCGATTACTCTGGCGGGTAAGGCGCGCCACTATGGCCTTCACACGGACGCTTCACATAGGTTCGAGCGTGGCGTGGACTACGAGCTTGCCCGCGATGCCATGGAGCGTGCAACGGCATTGTTGATGTCCATCGTGGGTGGCGAGCCTGGGGATATTGTCGAGGTTGTCAGCAAGCAGGACTTGCCTGAAGACCGCACGGTGGACCTTCGGGAGACACGTGTTGCCGACGTGTTGGGGCTGGAGATCGACCGTACTACGGTGGAAGAAATTCTGACCCGTCTGGGCCTTCATATCGATAAGCTGTTGAAGGATGGCTGGCGCGTGCACGTGCCGAGTTTCCGCCCGGATATCAGTATCGAAGAGGACCTGATCGAAGAAATTGGACGGATATACGGTTACAACAACCTGCCGGTCACGGAACCCACGGGATCACTCGGCCTTCGCCCGCAGGAAGAGGCCGTCCGCCCGGTATCGGCTATCCAGAACTATTTCGTGGCGTGCGGATACCAGGAAGCGGTTACCTACAGCTTTGTAGATCCGAAGGTTCAGGGACTGATTGATCCAGAGCGGGAAGGCATTGCGCTGGCAAACCCGATTTCGTCGGATCTGTCTGTCATGCGCACGAGCCTCTGGAGCGGACTGCTGAAAACCGTGGCTTACAATCAGAATCGTCAGCAGCCGCGAATCCGGCTATTCGAAACCGGGCTCCGGTTCCTCAAGGATGGCGATCGGATTGATCAACAGCCCATGCTCTCGGGTGTGGTCGCCGGCGGTCAGTTGCCTGAAAACTGGGCCAACGGTCGCAGAAATGCCGATTTTTTTGATGTAAAAGGCGAATTGGAGGGTCTGTTCCAGCTCCTTGGCATTGAAGTGCAGTTCCTCGCCAGTCAGCACCCCGCGCTGCACCCGGGCCAGACGGCGGAATTGATCCGGGACGGAGAACATGTAGGCTGGATGGGCACATTGCACCCACAAGTTCAGAAAAAACTGGAACTTAATGGCACGATCCTGATGTTTGAGCTATTCTTGAATTCGGTCGTTTCTGGATATGTGCCTAATTTCAAAGATATTTCAAAATTCCCTGAAGTTCGGCGGGATTTGGCTATCATTATTGGAGGCGACGTGGGGTTTGCAGACGTCGAGCGTGTAGCGAAAAAGCGCGCCGGTGAGCACCTCACAGCTTTGCGTGCGTTTGATGTTTATGAAGGTGAAAGCCTGGGTGAAGGCAACCGAAGCCTTGCTCTCAGCCTGTTTTGGCAGCATCCCGAACGCACACTAAATGAAGAAGAGGTGCATTCGCTCTTCAACGGTGTGATCGACGCACTGCGCGAAGAGCTGGGGGCAACACTGAGGAGTTAGCAGATGGCGGCATTGACGAAAGCGGAGATGGCAGAGCGCTTGTACGAGGAATTGGGTCTCAACAAACGCGAAGCCAAGGAAATGGTAGAAGCTTTTTTCGATGAGATCAGAGGCGCTCTCAGCCATAACGAACAGGTGAAGTTGTCTGGCTATGGCAACTTTGATCTCCGTGACAAGAAGCAGCGGCCGGGACGGAACCCGAAAACCGGTGAAGAAATACCGATCAGTGCACGGCGTGTTGTTACGTTCCGCCCGGGACAAAAACTAAAACAGAAAGTAGAAGCGTATGCTGGAACCCAGTCATAACAACGAATTACCCACGATACCGGGTAAGCGTTATTTCACCATCGGTGAAGTTGCAGAACTTTGCGCTGTAAAAGCGCACGTGCTCAGATACTGGGAGCAGGAGTTCCCGCAGCTTTCACCGGTCAAGCGCCGTGGCAACCGCCGCTACTATCAGCGTGCCGATGTCATTACCATCCGCCAGATTCGCAGTCTGTTGTATGATCAGGGTTACACCATCGGCGGCGCCAAGCAGAAACTGAGCAGCCACGAGGTGAAGGACGATACCTCCCAATACAAGCAGCTGATCCGGCAGATGATTACCGAACTGGAAGATGTTCTCGACGTGCTCAATACGCCGGTGAAGTGAGACGTTTTGAAGCTGAAAGCCGAAGGTTCGCCTTCGGCTTTTTTGTTGGTGGCAGTCGCCGAAATGAACAAAAAGGTCGTATAGTTGACCGACACTCACACCGGAGAATAACAGCATGATTGGATACGTTACGATTGGCGTCAGTGATATGTCCCGAGCCAAGGCCTTCTATTCGGAACTGTTGGGGGATATCGGCGCTAAGGTCCTTCTGGATATGGGCCGCATTGCGTTTATTGGGGAGAGTATGAAGGCGCCGATGCTGGCCGTGTGCACCCCTTTCGATGGCGAACCCAATCAACCGGGCAATGGCAATATGGTCGCCATTCACCCAGGGTCCAAGGAGGCTGTAGACGCTCACTACAAGCGAGCGTTGGATTTGGGTGCGAGCTGTGACGGCGAGCCGGGCCAGCGGATCCCTGACCAGTTTTACGGGGCGTATGTAAGAGACCCCGATGGAAATAAACTGGCCTTTTTCCACTTCGGTTAATTGAAATGCCTCAAGGCAGGTTGGTGTCTATGCGTCTGTGTCATTGTTCCTGAAGCAATGCCCACTTATTAAGCATTTTCAGCAAATCGTATTTTGTCACGGGTTTCGGTAGATAGTCGTCCATGCCTGCCTCCAGGAACTTGTCCCGGTCGCCAGGCATGGCATTCGCGGTGAGGGCGATAATGGCTTTATCGTTCATTCGTCCATCACCACGAATGATTCTCGTGGCTTCCAGGCCATCCATTTCGGGCATGAAGATGTCCATCAGGACAATGTCGTAGTCCAGTCTCTTGATAGCCTCGACGGCTTCCAGCCCGTTACCCACTACGTCCGTGATGTACCCGGTATCAGAAAGCATGGCCTTGAGCACTATCTGGTTGGCGGGGGAGTCTTCTGCAATTAATACCCTGAGTGGCTCTCCATCGCATGGAATCGGCGACAGATCCTCTTGACGCAGCTCTTCGTTGCCAAGGCAAGACGGGGACTCTGAAATAACCGAGAGCGGTATTTCAAATCTGAAGACCGCACCTTTGTCAGGTCTGCCCCGGGCCGTAATGCTGCCTCCCATTGCAGTGACAAGGCGTTCACAGATCGCCAGTCCCAGTCCTGTGCCTTCATGCCGTCGAGATGCGGTTGAGTCCAATTGGCTGAATGGTTGGAACAACGCGTCAGCCTGGCTATCGCAAAAACCGACGCCGGTATCCGCAACGCTGAATATAAAATGATCGGCTGTCGCCCTGAATGTGCTGAGAGAGACGGATCCCTGATCGGTAAACTTGATTCCGTTGCTTAGCAGGTTCATGAGAATCTGCTGAATCCGTCCAGCATCACCTTCAACAATGACGTTCGCCTGCTCACTGATGTCATCAATGAGCATCAAGCCTTTCTCGTGGGCTTTCGTTTCGGAGATGTTCAATGTTTTCCGGGTTAATTGGGCGAGATTGAATTGGCTCATTTCCAGCTCAACCTTACCGGCCTCCATTTTTGACAGGTCGAGAAGTTCGTTCAGCAGGCTTAACAGGTGTTCGGCAGATTTGTAGGTCGTATCAATAAACTCCTGGTCCTTCTGGTCCAGGTTTCCGCTGGTCTGGACAAGGTGAAGAAGGCCGAGAATGGCGTTCATTGGCGTGCGTAATTCGTGGCTGACGGTGGCAAGAAAACGGGTTTTTGTATGGCTGGCGTTCTCAGTCTGATCTTTTCCGTCGGCTACTCGATTTGGTAACTGCTGGTCGTCTGCTGGTGTGCATACCTCGGTCGGTGGTCGCCAGTTACTGTCTCGAAAAGTTGCCATAATTGGCCTGTTCCCCGTGGTGACGCAGTTCTGTTGTTAGGCATTAGGTCGGTTTCGGGGGTATCAGCAAGAGCCGTGCCATGGACCGGAAACCCATATTGGCAACTGCAAGTCTGCAGATAGATACGCGCTTTTATTGCATTATGATTTGCATTTTGCATGTTGAAATGCGATTTGACCTCAGTTGAGGCATCTTGACCGAGGGCGCAAGAAGTCCTCCACTGATACCCGGGTAAAGTAAGATAATCGGAAATTGGCGAAACGGACGATGATTGAATACGCTTCAGTACTAGAAGGATCTAGAGTGAGAGTCCTGATTCTTATGGACCAACTTCCCTGAAAGGAAACGTGATGTTGAAAGAAGAACGGCCCAGAGTGTTGCTTGTTGAAGACAGCCTCTCAAATTCAATGGTTTATCAGAGCTTTCTGGAGGCCACTTACGACGTTGAAGTCGCACATACCGGACGTGAGGCGTTGATCTGTCTTGGTAAGTATCAATATCAGGCACTGATCACTGATGTTCACCTGCCGGATATGACAGGGTTGGAGATTCTGGATCAGGTTCAGTCAGACAGGCAGAGCCTCCCAGTCATTGTCATCACTGCCCACGGTTCCGTAGACATGGTGGTAGATGCAATGCAACGTGGTGCCGCCGACTTCATCACCAAGCCGTTCGACAAAGCCAGGCTTGAAGTGACGCTTGCCAACATTTTCAAGAAGCAGCAGTTGGAAGATGTTGTGGCGGAGTACGAAAAGTCGTTTGTGCGTACGCAGTTCCACAGAATGATTGGTTCGTCACTGCCGATGCAGAATGTCTATCGGATTATTGAAAGTTCTGGAAAGAGTCGGGCGTCGGTGTTCATCACGGGGGAGAGCGGAACGGGAAAGGAGCTTTGTGCCGAGGCACTGCATGCCGAAAGCGATCGTTCTGGCAAGCCATTTGTGGCTTTGAACTGCGCTGCCATTCCTCGGGATCTCATTGAGAGCGAGATTTTCGGACACCTGAAAGGAGCCTTCACCGGGGCATCGGCTACTCGACAAGGGGCGGCTCTCCGGGCTGATGGCGGAACTCTCTTCCTTGATGAAATCGGTGAAATGCCCCTGGATCTGCAAAGCAAGTTGCTTCGTCTTATACAATCCGGTTCCTTTCAGCCAGTAGGCAGTAACAGGGAAGTTGCTGTTGATGTACGTTTTATCTGTGCGACAAACCGCAACCCTATTGTAGAGGTTCAGGAGGGGCGTTTCCGAGAAGATCTTTACTATCGGCTGCATGTTATCCCCATACAGATGCCACCGCTGAGAGATCGGGGCAAAGACATATTGCTCATCGCCCGCTCCCTGTTAATCCAGTACTCGGAGGATGAAGGAAAGTCGTTCCGATCTTTCAGCCGGGAGGTGGAGTCCTTCTTGGAGCGGAGCCGCTGGCCAGGGAATGTGCGGGAACTCAGCAATATCATCCGCAATGTGGTCGTTCTGAACGATGGTGAAACTGTGACCATGGCGATGCTGCCATCGCCAATGTCCGCCACATCCAACCCGGTTCCAGACGTACCACAGCACTTTGATACCGGGCGGTCCAATTCGAGTGAGTCCGTTGGTCAATCCGCGCTTTCGGAACAGAGTGGAGGTGACGAGAATACCGGGAGCAGCAACCATCAGATACGGCCCTTATGGCAGGAGGAAAAGAGCATTATTGAAGCTGCAATTGCGCAATGCGATGGCAACGTGCCCAAAGCAGCTGCGTTTCTTGAAGTCAGTGCTTCCACTATTTACAGAAAACGCCTGCAATGGGAAAAGATGTAGATTCCCGCCACGTAATTCGATTCGCATTTTGCGACTACGCGAAAGAGGTTGGTGCGAAGAAGGTGTTAGTGTGGTGCTGACTTATAATTATAACGATCCGTGTTCTGGGCGTGCAGGCGGGCCCGACGAACCTGAAACAACAAAGCCCGGGCCTTTCGGCCCGGGCTTTGTGTAGGGAATCTGGTCGGGACGGTAGGATTTGAACCTACGACCCCTTGCACCCCATGCAAGTGCGCTACCAAGCTGCGCTACGCCCCGAATTGCCATTGGCCAGAGAGAAACTTGAGAGAAATCTCAGTGGCTTAGCGGGAGCGAAGTCTACACCAGCCCCGATTAAAAATAAACATCCATTTGCCAATTCTTCGGGCCCTTCTATCGCAGTTTGGTTTCGCGAAGCTGGCGAATGAATTCTGGCGGGTCGAAGCTGTCTGGGCTAGCGTTCGGCCAGTAGGTATCAAACACTCTTTCGCCGGTTTCTCCTTCCAGCAGGGCGCCCGGTTCCAGAAACGGGAACAGGTCCATGTAGGAATGGATTTCCGTCTTGGACGTGCGGCGGATGATGTGTTCCGGCCCAAGTTCGGATGGGTGATTGAGTCCTGACGCTTCAAGCAGGTTCATCAGGGCTTCCAGAGTGTTCTTGTGGTAGTTGTAAACACGCTGGCTCTTATCCTCAACATCAAGCTTTTTGCTTCGCCTCGGGTCCTGGGTTGCAACACCGCTGGGGCATTTTCCTGTATGGCAGCTGAGCGCCTGTATGCAGCCGAGCGAGAACATATAGCCCCTTGCCGCATTACACCAGTCTGCCCCCAGCGCCAGGGTTCTGGCTATGTTGAATGCCGAGGTGATCTTGCCCGCAGCGCCAATGGCAATGTGCTCGCGCAGGTTGGTGCCCACCAGTGTGTTGTGCACCAGTAGCAGGGCTTCTGTCATGGGTGTTCCAAGACGGTTGATGAATTCCAGGGGGGCCGCTCCTGTACCACCTTCGCCACCATCCACAACGATGAAATCCGGTGTTTTTCCTGTCTCCAGCATGGCTTTGACGATGGCGAACCACTCCCAGGGGTGACCTATAGCCAGTTTGAAGCCCACGGGTTTGCCGCCAGACAGATCACGCAGTTTATCCAGAAACTCGAGAAATTCCTTGGGTGTAGAGAAAGCCGAATGGCTGGCCGGGGAGACGACATCCTTGCCAGCTTCGACGCCTCGGGCTTCAGCAATTTCTGGTGTCACTTTCTCGCCGGGAAGAATACCCCCATGCCCGGGTTTGGCACCCTGGGATAGTTTGACCTCTATCATTTTTACCTGGTCGAGAGTGGCGTTGCGGGCGAACCTCTCTTCGTTGAAGGTACCGTCTTTGTTGCGGCATCCGAAGTAGCCGGAGCCGATTTCCCAAACCAGATCTCCGCCGGGTTCCCGGTGATAGCGGGATATGGAGCCCTCGCCGGTATCGTGATAGAAGTCGCCCATTCTGGCGCCAGTGTTGAGGCTCAGAATGGCATTGGCCGACAACGACCCAAAGCTCATGGCCGAAATGTTGAAGACACTTGCGTTGTAGGGCTTGGCGCACTGTTTTCCGATCACGATCCGGAAATCCGCATCTTTCAGGTTGGATGGCTGGAGGGAATGATTGATCCACTCAAAACCTTCGTCATACATACCCAGCTGCGAGCCGAAAGGCCGCTTATCGAGCACGTTCTTGGCTCGCTGGTAAACAATGGTGCGTTGTTCTCGTGAAAACGGACGTTCATCCGTATCAGATTGAATGAAATACTGGCGTATTTCCGGGCCAATCGATTCGAGAAAGTACCGAAAATGCGCGAGGATGGGGTAATTTCGGCTAACAGTGCGTTTACGCTGAACAAGATCCCACGTGCCGGTCGCCGCCAATACCCCGAACAGGATGGGTACAACATAAAACCAGCCTCCCCAAATGGCGCTGGCCAGTAATGAAACGATAAAGCCGGTCAGGCTTAGCGCATAAAGCGTATATCGAAAGGGGAAGGTTTCGGTTTTATCCATAAGCTCCTCTGAGTGGGTGTGCCGTTTTCTCTCAAAATGTTAACAGTATTCGCGCGGGACTTACGTACCAGTAAGGCAAAGCGGATCAAAGAGTATTTTGCACGAACACGGAAATATTGGTCTAAGATTGGTTTCAGGGCGTAAGTGTCCGCTCTTTGATGTTTTGAACTCAAAGCAATAAGATGTCGAGCTTGTAACGTTTGCATCCGAATATTGAAAAGATTTACACCAACAGGAGGCTCAAAACGTGGGCGACGTTGTAAAAGACGAATACCAGACGGATTACGTCGCAGGCCAGGATAATATAAATCCGTTCGGCCTGGATCTGCACGCGCCAGTGTTTCCGATTACCGCAATTATTGTTGTTGCGTTTGTAATCGGGACGCTGATTTTCCCGGGGGAGGCAAAGGAACTCCTCGACGGCACCAAATGGTGGACCATCGCACAATTTGACTGGTTCTTCCTGCTCAGTGCCAACGTTTTTGTCGTTGTGTCTCTCGCCCTGATCTTCATGCCAGTCGGCAAAATCCGCATCGGCGGGATGGATGCCAAGCCGGAATTTTCGACGATGTCGTGGTTTGCCATGCTCTTTGCGGCAGGCATGGGTATCGGCCTAATGTTCTGGGCTGTCGCCGAGCCGGTTGCCTACTACACGGGCTGGTATGAGACACCACTTGGTGTTGAAGCCAATACGGCCGAGGGCGCGAGGCTGGCCATGGGTGCAACCATGTATCACTGGGGCCTGCACCCCTGGGCAATCTACGCGATTGTGGCACTGTCTCTGGCGTTTTTCGCCTACAACAAAAACATGCCACTGACGATTCGCTCTGCGTTCTTTCCGCTGCTCCGCGACAAGGTTTGGGGCTGGCCCGGCCATATCATTGATATCCTGGCGGTAGTGGCAACCATTTTTGGTCTCGCGACTTCCCTTGGTTTTGGCGCTCAGCAGGCCGCCTCCGGCCTGGATTACCTGTTTGGTATTTCGTCCGGTATCAATGTGCAGATGGCGATCATTACCGGCGTGACAGCCGTAGCCCTGATTTCGGTGCTGCGTGGCCTTGATGGTGGTGTAAAGATTCTGAGTAACATCAACATGTCGCTGGCCGGCATTTTGTTGTTTTTCATCATCTTCGCCGGTCCGACCATGACCATCTTTGAAACTATCTGGGTAACCTCATCGAGTTACGTTGGTAACGCCCTGACACTGAGCAATCCGTTTGGTCGCGAAGACCAGGCCTGGTTCCACGGCTGGACAGTCTTCTACTGGGCCTGGTGGATTTCCTGGTCACCGTTCGTTGGTATGTTTATCGCCCGCGTGTCCAAGGGTCGTACGGTTCGTGAGTTCGTGACAGCGGTGCTGATCGTACCAACCGTCATTACCGTGGTCTGGATGAGCGCATTTGGTGGTTCCGCACTGGAGCAGATCCAGGACGGTGTTGGTGCTCTGGCTGAGAATGGCTTGACGGATGTGTCCCTGGCAATGTTCCAGATGTTCGCCAACCTGCCGTTGGTTGCCATTTCATCGTTCGTCGGTATCGTGCTGGTGCTGGTGTTCTTCGTGACCTCGTCTGATTCCGGTTCGTTGGTCGTCGACAGCATTACCGCGGGCGGTAAGACCGACGCGCCGACAGCTCAGCGTGTGTTCTGGGTGGTAATGGAAGGCGCCATTGCCGCAGCACTGATTTTCGGTGGCGGTGAAGACGCACTGGGCGCGATCCAGGCGGCTGCCATTACGGCAGGATTGCCGTTTACAGCGGTATTGCTGGTCATGACCTGGGGGCTGCTGAAAGGCCTCACGCATGAGCGCAAACTGCTGATTGCCGAGGGCAAGCTCTGAAAAATGTGAGAAAGTAAAAAAAACCGGGGTTCGCCCCGGTTTTTTTGTGCCTGCTATTTGGAGGTCAGGTTTTGGACGCGAAGGTGTCCATGGCGAATGCGGCCCTTTCTTCCGGGGTGAAGTGCGTCCTTCGGAGCGCTTCGATTTCTCTAAGGCGGGGCAACAGCCCGCGACCATTGGCCATCTGGATGGCCAGGCCAGGGCGGGCGTTAAGCTCAAGCAGCAAAGGCCCTTCGTTTGCGTCCACGACCAGATCGACACCCATATATCCCAGCCCGGTTGCCTCGTAGCATCGTGACGCCATGACCAGCATTTCCTGCCAGTCATCAATCACCAGGTTTTCCAGGGCGAGGCCTGTGTCGGGGTGCAGGGTGATCGGCCGATTGAACTGTACCGCGTTCAGGCTGTGGCCATTGGCGATATTGAGCCCAACACCAACGGCACCCTGGTGCAGGTTGGCCTTGCCATCCGAGGCAGTCGTAGCCAAACGGAGCATCGCCATTACAGGGTAACCCTGAAAAACGACGATGCGGATATCCGGCACGCCCTGGAAAGAATACCTGGCAAGCGATGGAATCGATTCCACCAGATTCTCGACAATGGCAACATCGGGCGTGCCGGCCAGTGAGTAGAGCCCGGCAAGAATGTTGGACAGGTGTCGCTCAAGGTGACTCGAAGCTACCCGCGAGCCTGAGGCCTTGACGTAATCGTTATCGTCCCGGCCGGTAATCACGGTAATCCCTTTACCTCCGGAACCCTTGGCCGGTTTTATGGCAAAGCCGTCCAGGTCCTCTGCCATTTCCCGGAAATGGGAAATTTCGTGTTGCTGACGCACCACCTGCAACAGCTTGGGGGTGCGAACATCGTATTCGGCAACCACCAGCTTGGTTTTCAGCTTGTTGTCAACCATCGGGTAGGACGAACGGCTATTGTACCGCGCAATGTAGTCCACATTACGCCGGTTCATGTTCAGCATGCCCAGTTGGTTTAGCTTGAAGGGCGAAATCCAGCCCATCAGTTATACGCCTTCATCGGATAGAAACGACGGAGCTCAGTGAGCTTATAGCCCGTGTACTGTCCCATCAGCAGGATGATCCCCAAAACCACGAAATGAAGTTCCGGGAAATTAAACGTCAGGTGGCTCGCCAGGGGCGCGCTCATGATCAGGAAGGCGCAGACTGCGACGAACAGACTGCCGGCACCCTGAACAAACACCTCCCGGGCGCCTTCCTCTTCCCAGAGTATGGACATACGTTCTATCGTCCAGGCGATGATAACCATCGGGAAAAAGGTGACGGTCATCCCCGTGTTGAAGCCCATTTGATAACCCGCGATGCTGAGTCCCGCAGTGATAAAGATCACAAGAATGATGAGCGCGGAAATTCGCGAGACCAGCAACAGGTTAAGGCTCGATAGGTAGCCGCGCATAAGCAGGCCAATGGCCACCACGGAAATAAAGGCTATAAGCCCCGGAATCAGGGTCGTCTGAACGAATGCCACGGCGATCAGTATCGGCATGAACGTACCGGACGTTCGTATGCCGACGACAATACGCATGAAGGCCACGACAAGCGCCCCGAGAGGAAGCAACAGAAGCATTCTGAACATGCTTTGTTCTTCGATGGGGAGTTGGTAAAGGCTCAGGAAACCGAGACCATTTTCGCCGGATTGGGCCTGGGCCAGTTGCAGCGCCGGGATGGTTTGCCGAAGCATGGAGAAACTAACGTCTGAATTGTCACCACCGACAATATCCAGCAAGGAGACAGCTGCCTGCCGCCATAGCAAGACGTGCTCCGGAAGCCCCTGTTCCGCTGTGCGAGGATTGAACGTCAGCCAACGGGAACCATCGTAGATCTGCAGGAATGGACGAAGTTGCTGGCGTCGTCTGGCATCCTCCAGAGCCAGGCCGTCTGCCGTCCGGGCGGGAATGCCGGCATGGTTGAGCATCCGGGTCAGCAGATCAATGTAGTTTGCTTCGGACACGAGTAGGGTGGTGTTCTGGGCGCCCTGGTCCGGTTGGAGCAGCTTGATCAGTTCCCGGGTCATGCTCTCGGGTGTGCTGGAGCGATCTGCTGCCTGTTGCAACAGCTCTTCCACAGCGGTCGCTTGAGGCTCTTCCCAGAAGACCGGTTCGGGCTTGGGCGGTCGTTTGGGCTGGCTGCCCAGGGCTCTGTCATCCGGGATCAGCTGGACCTTGAAGTAGAGCGTCTGGGGGC
>CAJXOQ010000080.1 GCA_913057975.1 uncultured Marinobacter sp. | reverse complement strand
GAGTTGGCCAAGGGTGGCCGTGAACTGCAGTCCGGTTGCCTGGGGCATGTCTTCGGTCCCTGAAGATGTCTGAAATTGGCGTCGTTCAACAAACAGCTCGTCCTGAGCTTGGGTGATTATAACGATCAGGCAGGAGAATGTAACCCCGGTTTCGCAAAGCCGGGATGTTGACCTCAAAACGAATCTGCTGCACCCTAATCTGGTTTCATTATGCAACCGGAGATGATTTGTGACCAACCATACCAATCGAGCGGTGATTCTCAAGCAGCGCCCGCAGGGCGAAATTCAGGAGGGTGACCTGGCCCTTGAAGAGCGGCCAGTCCGCGAACTGAAAGAAGGTGAGGTCCTGGCCAAAGTGCTATGGCTGTCGCTGGACCCTTACATGCGCCCCCGCATGAACGATGCCAAGGGCTACATGGATCCTATTGGCCTTGACGAGGTCGTCGTTGGCGAAAGCGTCGCACGGATCGTCGAGTCCCGGTCAGACGACCTCAAAGTGGGTGACCTGGTGACCTGTTACTCGGGCTGGCAGGAGTATGTAGTGTTCCCTGCCAATGCGGAGATGGTCTACAAGATTGAACCGAAGGACAACGTGCCCCTGCAGGCCTACCTTGGCGTTGCCGGGATGCCCGGACGCACCGGCTATTGCGGCCTGATGTACGTGGGCAAGCCGACATCCGGCGAGACCGTTGTGGTGTCCGCCGCGTCTGGCCCGGTGGGCACGGTGGTTGGGCAAACCGCCAGGAAAGAAGGTTGCCGTACCGTCGGCGTGGCCGGAGGCCCGGAGAAATGCCGGTATGTGGTGGAAGAGTTGGGTTTTGATGCCTGCGTGGATTATAAGGCCGGCAATCTCGAAGCCGATCTCAAGGCCGCCTGCCCCGACGGCATCGACATCTACTTCGAAAACGTGGGCGGTGCCGTGACCCGTGCTGTGGCGCCGTTACTCAACCCTGGCGCTCGGGTACCTATCTGCGGCTTCGTGTCCGCTTACAATGCCGAGGATATGGGGGCAGTGGAAACACCTTTCCACGTACTCAAGGCGCTGGACCCGGTGCCGGAGCACCGTTTTTTCCTGGTCACAGAGTGGCAAGACAAACATCAGGAAATCACCAATATCCTGGCGGACCGTGTTGCTTCTGGCGAACTCAAATACCGTGAGACCATCGCGGAAGGCCTGGAAAACGCACCGGAAGCCTTCAAGGGTATGCTGAAAGGGAAAAACTTCGGCAAGCAGTTGGTACGCATCGCCGATTGATCCGGAAAACCTCCAGGGAAGGAGGTTTACCCGGCAACCTGCAACAAGACTTTCCCGATGTTTCGATTCTCCGCCACATAGGCCATGGCTTCCCCGGCCTTCTCGATAGGCCAGGCACTATCAATCACCGGATCAATCTGCCGGGCACTGAGCAGTGGCCAGACGTGCTTATACAGGGCACTCATGACGTCACCCTTGTCCGCCACGGGCCGCGACCGAAGGGTTGAACCGATCAGGCGATGGCGTTTCATCAACATCAACCCCAGATCGACTTCCGCCATACGACCGCCCATCAGGCCAATGAGTATGATTCGGCCATCCATATTCAATACTTTCTGGTCTTCGGCGATGTAGTTTCCGCCAACGGGGTCCAGCACCATGTCCACCCCGCCCCAGGATTTGATGGCATCGACGAACGAACCGTCCTTGCGATTCCAGACACCGCTGGCGCCCAGCCTTCTGCAGATCTCGAGTTTGTCGTTGTCGCCGGCCGTGGCAAACACCGGATTGCCGAGAGCCGTTGCCAATTGAATCACGGCCGTACCAAGGCCACTGGCCGCTGCGTGGACCAGCACTTTCTCACCAGGCTTGAGTGCAGCTTCGTGATAGAGATTCAGCCAGGCGGTCGCAAACACTTCAGGAATGGCCGCTGCCTCTTTCAGGCTGTAACCCTTTGGAACGGGCAACACCTGAACCGCAGGCACCACCACATGGGTGGCATAACCACCGCCCGTAAGCAGTGCGCAGACTTCATCACCGGGTTTGAGGTTATGAACACCCTCTCCCACCCTGGAAATAGTCCCGCTGACTTCGAGGCCCAGGATGTCCGACGCCCCGGGCGGTGGCGGATACACACCGGCTTTCTGCATCAGATCCGCACGGTTGATGGCGGTCCACGCAATATCAATAGCCACATGATTTTCGGGCACCTCGGAAGGCGCTTCATACGCTTCCCAGCTCAGTGTGTCGCCACTGACTTTGATGGCTCTCATCATCTGCGCTTACTCCGTGTTTTGGGTCAGGCTCAGGATACCGTCTGCTGGCCCAGGGTTGCACTGATCACTTTGTAATATTTCATTTGCAGTTCACTGAGCCGCCAATCTCCGGGTCTACAAATCTCCGGTGGTTGATGTATTAAGCGGCTTAGTAGACCGGCTGCGGCGTCAGCCTCCGCCGCTGGATTATCCACGTGACTGGCATAGCGTTGCGCCGCTGGTACATATTCCGGGTAGGCCAGCCGGTCCGGCGCCAATGCCAGGCAGCCAGATGCCATCGCCTCCAATACCGACAGCCCCTGGAAATCATGAAGAGCGGTGGAGATAGCCACATCAGCTTCGCCCAGCAACCGGTCGTAATCCGCCCTGCTCTGCAGGTATCCCCAGTTCACTATGCGCTCCCGGTGTCGCTCACGTATACCACCGAATGCCTCGGGCTCATTGCGAAACTGCTCCCCTACCACACTCAACCGGAAGTCCTGACCGGCGTCGGCAAGCGAATCCAGCAACAGAGACAACCGGTCTGGCGCCTTGTCGTATTCCCAGCGGTGATTCCATAGGAGATGGGGGCACTGTGCGTTGATCGGCTTCTCTCTTTCAACAAACAGGCGGTCTTCGATCGGCACGGGAACGACCTGGGATTTCCTGCCGATACCCTCCAGCAGGCCATCGGGGAGCCCGTCCGGCATCATTTCCAGGAAACGTCGGGCGCCATCCAGAAAGCTGTCCCGGTTCCACGCGCTGTTGAACAGCACTTTATCCGCGGCAACGGCGCTGTAGAGATTAACGATTTTGGGCTCGGCACTGGAATGCTGCCGGCCGGAATCCGGGTAGGCAAACTGGTTCTCATGCATGTAGAGAATCGTAGGCGTACGCGCCAGATGAGGATGGAATCCCTTCAGGGACGCCAGATCCACCATGGAGGTCACCACCAGGAGATCATAGTGGGCCTTTAGCGCCGGCTCCTGTAGCCAGGTCAGTGCATTGCCGCGAATCCGCCAGCGAAAAAAGCGGGGCGGGAGCGCCAGCACCTCCCAATCGAAATCGGGCTGGCTGGCCACCAGTTGTTCACGCCAGCGTTGATGGCTGCCGGCGTCGTAGGCGGACAATAATAGAATGCGGGGCTGGGCTGTCGATGGCATCCGCGCATTCTGCCATCATTCCCGGTTCGACAACCACACACTTTGATAGGGCTTGAGAGTCAGGCTGCCAGACAGGTCGTCAATCTTCAGGCCAGAGATCAGGTCCTGCCATTGGTCGGTTCCTATCAGGTTAATGTCGCCAAGGGACACCTGCTGGACCTCATCGGTGATGTTGTGAATGCAGAAGATCGACTGGTCACGGCGCATGCTCTGGCGCCAGAAGCCGAACAGCTGCAAACCGAGATGGAGGGTGAACTGGGTAGCATTGGGGTGGAAGGCGGGCTGCTTGCGGCGAATGGCAATCAGGCGCTTGAGCTCGGTGAACACGTTGTGATGATGGCTCAGCGGGTCCGCCAGCTCAGCTTCCAAAGTGTCCAGGTTCCACTGCCCGCGGTTGATGGAACGCAGGCGACCGGTGTTCTTAACCCGCTCATGGTCGTTCTCAGTGCCCAGCAGGCTGTGGATGTAGAACGCAGGAATCCCTTCCAGGGCCAGCATAACGGTATGAGCGCAGATAAAGCGGTGCAACTGCCAATGGTCAGAGCCTCTCTCCGCTGTTCCCTTTAAGGCATCAAACAACGCCACGTTCATTTCATAGGGCTGATCCTTGCCATCTGGCGTACGCCGATAGGAGACTTTACCGCCGAAGGATTCCATGGTGTTGATCAGTCGCAGCTTCTCTTCTTCCGTCAACAGGCCGTCTGTTGGGCGCAGGCCCACGCCATCATGGGAGGCAATGAAGTTGAGATAGGTGGTGCCCATCTGCGCCGGCGGCATGCTCATCAGCCAGGTTTTCAGGTGGCGGCAGTTGCCAGTGACCAGAGTGTTGATCAGCAGCGGCGGCAACGAAAAGTTGTAGATCACATGGGCTTCGTTGGCGTTGCCGAAGTAGGTCAGATTCTCGCGGTTGGGAACGTTGGTTTCCGTAATGACAACGCTCTCGGGGGTGTGGTGTTCGATCAACAGGCGCAGAATCTTGATCAGTTCGTGGGTTTGCTGCAGGTGGATGGACGGCGTACCAACCTCTTTCCATAGAAAAGCCACCGCGTCGAGCCGGAAAATGGTCACGCCCCGCTCGAGATAGTAGCGGATGATGCCCACAAATTCGTTCAGCACCTGGGGGTTTGCAAAATTCAGGTCCACCTGGTCTTCACTGAAGGTGCACCAGACGTAACGCTCGCCATCCTCTGTCTGTACGGCGTTAAGCAACGGGGATGTGCGGGGCCGGACCACAGCGCTCAGGTCGTCTGTTGGCCTGGCCTCGAAGAAGTAATCCTTGCCAGGATCGACCCGTTTCCGGAAATTCTCGAACCAGCGGCTGCGGGCCGACATGTGGTTGATCACCAGGTCCGCCATCAGTTTGTAGTCGTCAGCTATTCGCTCGATGTCTGTCCAGTCGCCATGGGATTCATTGACCGCCAGATAATCCATAACGGAAAAACCGTCGTCCGAGCTGTAGGGGAAAAACGGCAGGATATGCACGGCGGACATGGTGTCATTCAGGCAGTCGTCGAGAAACCGGTTCAGGGTCTGAAGTGGCTTCTCACCCTTGCGTTGGACGGTGTCCGCATAAGTGATCAGCATGACATCGGCTTCGTCCCAATTGTTCTGGTGGGCCGGGGGCGCCGGGGTCAACGCTGCCAACCCCATGGTTGCGAGCAGCTGATCTGCAAGGAAGCCCGTATCGATTGCCGGGTAAACCACATCCAGCATCGTGGCGAGCTTGTGATGCAGGGTATTGCTCATGCTACCGATACTCCTCGTTGTCCAGCTCCACAGCCTCGAGAAGCTGCTGCTTGATATCCGGAATGGCACTGGTGACGCGATTCCAGCTCGGAATAAACGGTGTGTCCATGGGGTTGTCCAGAAAGTAGGCCCCTGCCCGCATGACGTTCTGGGCAAACAACTCCACCGCTTTCTCTTCCTTGTGCCGGTCAAAGCTCAGTCCGTTAATCACCGCATCGCTCTGATAGGTTTCGACAAAGTCCAGGGCAATGCGGAAATAGGCCGCCTTGATGGTGCGGAACTTTTCGTTGGAGAAGATTTCGCCATTGGTGGCCAGCTTGCGGAACAAGGCCTTGCTGATGTCCGTGCTCATTTTGGACAGGCCGCGGCTGGCGTCTTCCGGCGATAACTCCTGATGCTTGTGATCGTAGGTGTCAGCGATGTCTACCTGGCAAAGGCGATTGGTGGCGTAGTTGCGCTTCATTTCAGAAAGCACGCCCACTTCCAGCCCCCAGTCGCTGGGTATGCGCAGGTCGTTGATGACATCGGTCCGGAACGAGAACTCCCCCGCCAGGGGATACCGGTAGCTGTCGAGATAGTCCAGGAAATCGCTGGGGCCGCAGACCTTCTTCAGCGCGCGGATCAGCGGTGTGACCAGCAGGCGGCTGACACGGCCATTCATTGTTCCATCCGCTACCCGGGCGTAATAGCCCTTGCAGAACATGTAATTGAAACCGGGATTGGCCACCGGGTAGATCAGCCTTGCCACCAAGTCACGGGAATAAGTCAGGATGTCACAGTCGTGGAGAGCAACGGACTTACTGTTCCCCGCGGCAAGAACATAACCAAAGCAGTACCAGACGTTCCGCCCCTTGCCCATTTCCGTAGGCGCCAGGTTTTGTTCCCGCAGCTGCATATCCAGCGCCTTCAGTCGGGGGCCATCATTCCAGAGTACGCGCACATGCTGGGGCAGTTCGGAGAAATACGCCAGAGCGTGACGGTATTCCTGCTCGTTGGCACGGTCCAGGCCGATGACGATCTGCTCAAGGTACGGCACCTTGGCGAGTTCTTTCACAATGTTCTTAAGAGCCGGGCCTTCAAGCTCTGAGTACAGGGATGGCAGCACCAGCGACATCGGTCGCTCTTTGCGGAACTCCATGAGTTCCCGCTCCAGCTCTTCCACCGGCCGTCGGCACAGGTTATGAAGGGTTGTGATGATGCCGTTCTGGTAAAAGTCGCCCATGGCGGCTCTCCTGTGGTTAGTACCCGGTTTCAGTAACCGTACTCAATCAGCAGATTCAGCACGCATTCGTTCCACCCCACCGGGCCGGCCTTGATGGACCGTATTGCCCGGCTCTGTGACGGCAGGGTTACGCTTTCGGAGTGAGCGCCCCTTACCACAACCGCGATATCCGCTTCCTCCAGCATGTGTTGATCGTTGGGGCTGTCGCCCAGTGCAATGACAACCAACTGGTCCGGTATAAAGTGTTCCCTGTATTTGCCCAGCAAAAACTGGACCCCATCGGCTTTATCGAAGGTACCCATGGCATGGAGAAAGCGCCCGCCCTGCACCAGGCGGCAGTCGTGTTCATCCAGTTTCTCGCGAAATCTGGCCAACGAATCCTCGCCTCCTTCCCACAGCAGCGGCTCAGTGCCGGCGCGGTCTTTCGCCAGTTCTGCTTCCGGTTCAGAGAGATTGGCATGCCCAGCCAACTCCGCCGGGCTCATATCCGCAAAACTGCGGAACTGAAAACCCTCAGCCCGGCATTCCGCCAGCAATGCCAACACCTCGCCCCGGGATGCCCCAAAACTCCGCACTTGCTCGGGGCCCGGTCCAAAACAGTTCGCGGGGATAATGACAGCGGCACCATTTTCAACAATGAAAGGCGCCGTGTTTCCCTGTTGCTCCCGCACGGCCCGTATCTCTCCAGCGGTTTTACTGGAATTGAGCACCACCGGAATATTCGACGCCGCCAACCGCTGAAGCGCTGGCTTCGCGGGTGACCAGTCGTAGCTGTCGTGGTCCAGAAGCGTGCCATCCAGATCAGAAAACAGGAGCAGTCGGGGTTTAGGCATGGCAATGTCCTCATTACTCATGAAGCGTAATTCGTTTTCGGCCTTTTCTTTGGAGTCGCCCTGTTTTGGTGCAACCAGAGAGCGACACTGTCACTTGTGCTCCTGCGGGGTGCGCCATGTCAATACGCTCCCCATCAAGGGCGCACGCACCATGCAACCGTTCCGGGGCTTGTCGAAGGCCGGAATAGCGGTCTCCCTGTTGGTTAGTGTTGAGTTTTGCAGTTTTTGTACCAATTGGAGTAATAGGCGATGGTTATGTGGTTTGTGGGCGATTGGGGTTATCTGGGACACTGATGCTATGAGCAGCAATCATTTTAAAGTCGAACATCGTTATCTTGAGCTACCGGACAGCTTTTATACCCGGGTGCAGCCAACGCCGCTAAAGGATGCGCGGATGGTGTGTTTTAACCACGATCTGGCCAGGGAGATGGGTTTTCACGCTGAGAACCCCGAGGACTGGACCGGCATCGGGGCAGGGACGGAATTGCTGGAAGGGATGGACCCGGTAGCAATGAAGTACACGGGGCATCAGTTCGGGATGTATAACCCGGACCTGGGCGATGGCCGTGGGCTACTGTTGTGGGAGACAGTGGGCCCTGACGGCCGACGCTGGGACTGGCACCTGAAAGGAGCAGGAATGACGCCCTATTCCCGGTTCGGCGACGGCAAGGCGGTGCTGCGCTCCACGATCCGCGAGTACCTGTGCAGCGAGGCGATGGCAGGGCTGGGAATTCCCACCACGCGGGCGTTGTTCATGGTGAGCGCGAAAGACCCGGTGCGGCGTGAGTCGATTGAGACGGCGGCAGCGTTGGTGCGGGTGGCGCAGACGCACATCCGATTCGGGCATTTTGAGTTTGCGGCGCATCATGAGGGCGAACAGGCCCTGAAAACGCTGATTGAGCATGTGATTGCCCTGCACTTCCCTCATCTGATTAACCTCCCGGAGGACGAACGCTATCAACGCTGGTATGTCGAGGTAGTTGAGCGCACGGCGCGGATGATTGCCGACTGGCAGGCCGTGGGGTTCTGCCATGGGGTGATGAACAGCGACAACATGTCGATTATCGGGGATACCTTTGACTACGGCCCCTACGCCTTCCTGGACGATTTCGACGCCGGTTACATCTGCAATCATACCGACCAGGGCGGACGCTACGCCTACAATCGCCAACCCAATACCGGGTTTGTGAACTGTCAGTACCTTGCGAACGCGCTGCTTCCGATCATGAACGAGGACGACGTAAGGCGGGGACTACGGCGTTACGAGCTCGCCTACAACGAACGCTTCCTGCAGAACATGCGGGATAAGTTAGGGCTGGCCCAGGAAGACGAATCCGACCTCAGCCTGATAATGGATACCTTCAGCATGCTGCACGAGCACCATGTGGACTACACGCTGTTTTTCCGGGGGCTATCTAACCTCACATCGAAAGGCTCTTCGCCGATCCGCGACCTGTTTGTGGACCGCAGTGTGGCGGATGGATGGCTCGAGCGGTATGAACAGCGTCTGCAGTCCGAAACCCGCGCCCACGACGAGCGGGAATACCGGATGCGGAAGGTGAACCCGAAGTACATTCTGAGGAACTATCTGGCCCAGCAGGTGATCCTGGAAGCCCAGAACGGCGACTACGAGCCGATGAAGGAGTTGCTGAAGGTATTGAAGAAGCCGTTCGATGAACAGCCGGAATTCGAACAATACTCAGCGCCTCCCCCGGATTGGGGGAAGCACCTGAGTATCAGTTGTTCTTCCTGAGTTCGAGTGAAGATCACACCGCCTTGGCGGTGATGATCTTCTCATGCCATTCGGCAGGGCCTGTCTGGTGAACAGAGGAGCCCTTGGAATCCACCGCGACCGTAACGGGCATGTCTTCCACCTCAAACTCGTAGATGGCTTCCATGCCCAGCTCTTCGAAGGCAACCACTTCCGCGTGTTTGATGGCCTTGGATACCAGGTACGCAGAACCACCAACCGCCATCAGGTAGACAGCACCGAACTCGCGGATGGCATCAATGGCCACCTGGCCGCGCTCGGCTTTGCCGATCATGCCGGTAAGGCCGGTTTTCTCCAGCATGGTACGGGTGAACTTGTCCATGCGGGTGGCGGTGGTGGGGCCTGCGGGACCAACCACTTCCTCGCGCACCGGGTCCACCGGGCCGACGTAATAGATGAAGCGGCCCTTCAGATCCACCGGCAGCTCTTCACCGCGCTCGATCATGTCCACCATCTTCTTGTGGGCAGCATCGCGGCCAGTCAGCATCTTGCCGGAGAGCAGCACGGTTTCGCCCGGTTTCCAGTCTTTCACGTCTTCCGGTGTGACCGTATCCAGGTTGACACGCCGCACGCTGTCACCCACTTCCCAGGTAATTTCCGGCCAGTCGTCCAGGCTCGGCGGAGTTTGCAATGAAGGGCCCGAGCCATCCAGAACGAAGTGTGCGTGACGGGTGGCCGCGCAGTTGGGAATGATCGCCACCGGCTTGTTGGCGGCATGGGTCGGGTAGTCTTTCACTTTCACATCCAGAACCGTGGTCAGGCCACCGAGCCCCTGGGCGCCAATACCCAGCTCATTCACCTTGTCGAACAGTTCCAGGCGCAGCTCCTCGGAACGGTTGGAGGCACCGCGGGCTTGCAGGTCATGGATATCGATCGGGTCCAGCAGCGACTCCTTGGCCAACTCCATTGCTTTTTCAGCGGTGCCGCCAACGCCAATGCCCAACATGCCTGGCGGACACCAGCCAGCGCCCATCTGCGGTACCATTTTCAGCACCCAATCCACCACGGAATCCGATGGATTCAGCATGGCGAATTTTGACTTGGCCTCGGAACCGCCGCCTTTCGCAGCCACATGCACATCCACGGTATTACCCGGCACAATTTTGTAGTGGATGATGGCAGGTGTGTTGTCCTTGGTATTGGTACGCTTGCCGTCCGGGTCGGCCAGGATAGAGGCACGCAGCACATTGTCCGGGTGCATGTAGGCCCGGCGAACGCCCTCATTGATAATATCGTCCAACGCCATGTCGGCATCCCATTGCACATCCATACCGACGGTCACAAACACGGTAACGATACCAGTGTCCTGGCACAGTGGCCGCTTGCCCTGAGCACACATGCGGGAGTTAATCAGAATCTGCGCCATGGCATCCTTGGCCGCCTGGGACTCTTCCTTCTTGTAGGCCTCGTGCACAGCCTGAATAAAGTCTTTCGGATGGTAATAGGAGATGAACTGCAGCGCGTCCGCTACGCTCTCGATCAGGTCGTCCTGGCGGATTACGGTGGTCATAGGCGTCTCATCAGGTCTGGTTTGTCTAGTAGGGGTTATAAACTTGTCTAATAAAGGAAGGGCGAAGTTTACCAGAAAATCCAAAACCGAGGGACCAAACCCGGCGCGAAGGTTTTCAACGACAAACTTGCCTAAACGGGCACGAAAAAATGTAACATTGCTGATATCTTCGACATAAAAACAGCAGGAGACATCGTGACCGACCTCGTCCTAACTGAAAAAAAGAACCATATTCTAACCGTCCGCATTAACCGCCTGGACCGCAAAAACGCCCTCACCCACGATATGTACACCGCCCTTGGCGATGCGATTGAACAGGCCCGGGACGACAGCGACATTCGCTGCATTCTGTACACCGGGAGCGATGAGTGTTTCACCGCTGGAAACGATCTGGGCGATTTTTCCGCAGGCCTGCCTGGCGAGTTTGAAGACACCCCTGTAGGCCGGTTCCTGTTGTTGATGGCCACCAGCAACAAACCGATCGTAGCCTCCGTGAATGGTCCGGCTGTGGGCATTGGTACCACCATGCTGCTGCACTGCGACATGGTGTTTGCCGGCAACAACACCCGCTTCCAGATGCCGTTTGCCAATCTCGGCCTTTGCCCGGAAGGCGGCTCCAGCCTGTTGTTGCCCTCCTGGCTCGGCCGGGTACGCGCGGCGGAGCTGCTGATGCTGGGCGGCGCATTCACAGCCGAAGATGCCCTACGCATGGGCCTGATCAACCGGGTGTGCGAACCGTCACAAACGGAAACCACGGCCCTGCAAGCCTGTGCACGGCTTGCAGCCCAGCCACCAGCGGCCGTCCGCGCCACCCGTGAACTGCTGAACCGATCGGGCGGCAATGAGCTGAAAGCCGCCATGCTGGCCGAGGGTAAACTCTTCGCAGAACGCCTGAAGTCCCCGGAGAATGCCGAAGCCATCAAGGCCTTCACAGAAAAGCGGAAACCGGACTTTTCGAGCTTCAGCTAGGCTGGCTACCCCTGCCCCGGAAGACTCGACAAAAGTCCTGGGGCCAACTATTTTTCAGTGAAGCCAAACTCCGACCGTGCGGGTAGGCTCCCAATGAACAGAATCACACTTTAGAGCGATCAACTGTTGCTTTACTGCCGCTATAGTCAGAGTTACAGAAATCAGGCACAGAGCGCTGGCCGGAATTTCAGACAACAGCTAAGCAAACCAGGCCACTGACAACGGGTTTACCGGACCAGACCGGCCCCGTCAGCTGCCGAACATAACGACACAACAACAGGAAAAGGTTCCACCCATGTTCAAGAAAACTCTAATAAGTCTTGCCGTGGCTTCTTCCGTTGGACTGACAGGCTGCTTTGACAGCGCTGGTTCCGGGTCCAGTAACGCGAATCCTGACTATAAAATTACTGACACCACCGTCGATCAGAGCTTGGTGCGTCCGATTTTCGATCCGATTCTTACATCTCCCGATTTCGACATTCCGGCAAACTTTGATCTGGTGTTGTTACTTGGGGCAGGCCAAAGTGCCAATTACGACTTTACTGGCTTCACCACGGGCACCGATCCGGCTTCCGATACCATCAATGACCTTGACGGTTTCTCCACCTCCAGCCAAATCAACGTTCGTTTCAACAGATCTCTGAAAGCTTCCACTGTTGTTGCTGGCCAGACAGTTCACCTTGTTCCGATCAACATGCTGCCGGTTTCAGCCAATACGCCCAACATTGAACTGACAGCCAACCCTTCTTACATTGACACGTCAGATCCGTTTGATCTCACCAAACTTGCTACTCAGGACTTTCGAACAGAAGTTATTTCACTGGACGGTGGATCGGACAATGTTATTCGCATCACTCCGCTGAAACCGTTGGAAGACCAGACGAAGTATCTGGTCATTGTGACGGACGGAGTGAAAGGTGCAGACGGACAGTCCACCGCACCCTCAGTCCCCTACTCTGAGATGGCCGGCGATAGTCCTCTCGGCAACTCTGCCTTCCAAACCATTCGTGACGTAATTCAAGGCGGCCAAGGCCTGGCAGAGGCCTGGTTGGCAGCCAACTCCATCGACAGCGATGTCACCCTGGCTTACACACTGACGACTACCAATACCAAGACTTCGCTGCACGCCGTTACTTCGCCGGCCACTTTCCTGACGCAGCTGGGTGAAGAGGTCGTCCTGTATTCAGCTTTGCAAATTGTTCGCGACAACCTGCCAGCTGGATCCACTGCGTCCACAGTGTTTGCAGCCTTGGCTGACGCTCTCAGTGCCGAGCCAGAAAACCCTGAGCTGGCACAGAAAGTTGGCGCTGCCGTTGCTCCCTACCAGACTGACCCCAATCTGGGTGCGCAAGTCGTAGGTTCAGCCCTTCCCGGACTGCCTTTCCCTCAAGCGCGGACATCGGCTTTTTACAGCAGCACCACCCGCTCGGCAGATAATCTGGCAGCTGTTCAAGCATCAGGTAACCCACAACTCCAATCCGCAGCATCCTTGGTGAACGTTACTGAAGGCGCAATCGAGCTGCCTTATTACGTCGAGCTGCCGGGCACCGAGGGTTCCGGACTCGTCGAAGGCATGTGGCGCGGCAGCACCACACTGGAGACTACGCTCAATGCCACTATCGATACCTTCCGTGACAGCGGCGATCCACAGTATGCTTCACTGTCCAACTTCGAATTTCCGCGAGACACTGACGGCACGCTGAATCTGACTCAATACATGCCGTTCCCGCAGGAAAATGCCAAAGTTGCAGTGCCCGTAACGGTTTTCTATCCGAATACTGGTTCTGGCTGTTCGTCAATCGACGACGTCATCATTTTCCAACACGGCATTACCGTTGACCGAAGTGTTGCAACCATTCCCGCCATCACAGTTGCAGCCCAAGCCTCTCCGGCGGCAAACTCCGGCGACCTTACGGATCCTGGTCAGTGTATTGCCACAGTTGCCATCGACCAACCTCTCCATGGTCTGGGTGGAAGCCCGGCGGGCACGGTCCCCGGCCTGAATCCTTTGGGCGCGTATGTGAACGAAGCCGACTTCCCGAATGCGGACTTTGTTGGCGAACGGCACTTTAACTACACCGCAATTCCGGGAACGCTCACGCCGGAGCAGCAGGCTGATATCGCAGACGTTGAGTCTGGCAGCCTGGCCATCAACATCGGCAGCCTCCAGACAACGCGCGATACCCTTCGCCAAGGCGTCGTAGACCTGCTAAACCTCGCTGCCACGATCGAATCAGGCAACTTTGACATTGACGGCGACGGCGCTACCTACAGCAACACCAGCCTGCAGGGTGCAAACTTCCACTTCGTCGGACACTCGCTGGGCGGGATTACTGGCACCACCTTCGCCAGCCTGATCGAAAATGCGACCCTGAGAGGCGCCTACGCAGCGATACCTATTGATGCGAGCTACCCGAATCTCAGTTCTATCTCCCTAATGAACACCGGCTCTCAGCTGAGCAAGTTGGCTGAGAACTCCCCGGCTTTCTCGGGCGCAATCCTCGGTGGCCTGTCTGCTGCTACCGGCGGAACCGTTGTGCAGGGAACCTCAAGTTTGGAGACGTTCCTCTACGTGTGGCAGTCCGCACTCGATTCCACGGATCCCGTCAGTTACTCCCAAAGTCTTGGCGCCAGTGTCGCGGCGGAGGGCTCCACCAGCATCCTGGTTTCTGAGGTCGTCAGCGACCTGACGGTTCCTAATGAAGCTAACGTTTCACCGCTTGGTCAGGCCCTGTCTGCTCCTTTGGCCGGAACCGAGCCGCTAATGGCGCTGATTAATCTGGGCGCCGGCGTGGATCCATTGACCTCTGGCTCCTTAATCTCCGCAAGCAATCCGACACCGGTTGCTCCTGTCGCTAACGCCGCTTCGTTCTTCTTCGGTGCGCAACCTTGCTCCACGGCAAATCACGGCACGTTTGTCGCTCCTGCAACACCGGCCAATCCGGACGATCAGGTTTGCCCGGACGGTTCGAGCACTGGTGACGCTTTCAGTGAAATGGCTGCTGAAGTAATTGGCAACATCAGATCACAGGCAATCCCAGTCATTAACGCAAGCGTACTGGGCGATAGCCCGACGGTGGACTCAGCGCTGGATCAAGACCAGTAAAATAGGGGCACACCAACCAAAAAATCCCGGCAATTGCCGGGATTTTTCTTTCTCTGCATATAATTTTGGATTTCTAACTGAGCTTGATCGGGCTACCTATCTGCTTCTGCATCACACCATCCCCCCGATCAACCTCTACCACCATTCCCCGCGCCTTCAACTGAGGGTGTTCAGCCGCTTCGGAAATGGTCAATACCGGCTCCACACAGGCATCCTGATCCGCGAATATCTCCTGCCACTCTGCCAATGGCTTCTCTGATATCTTCTCCTTTAGCGCAGCCTTCAGTTTTTTTTGGTGCTCTGGATTCTGGCTCTGGGCAAAGCTTTTCATATCGCTGAGACCGAGTGTGTCGCAGAGATGCGCGGAGAACTGGGGTTCAAGGCTCCCAATGGACAACCAGCGGTTGTCCCGGGTTCGATAGTAATCGTAGAAGGAGCCGCCGTTCAGCAGCGCGGTTTCCGGCGCCTGTTCCTGGCCACCCGCCAGGCAGGCGGCACCGGACATGGCATTTAGCGCAAAAGCGGCGTCTGTCATGCTGATATCCACAAACTGCCCCGCCCCCGTCTGCTGTCGCTCGATAACGGCGGCGAGAACCCCCATAACGGCATGGTGGGACCCACCGGCCACATCGGCCACCTGAATGCCCAGCGGAGGCGGCCCACTGTCCGCGCGACCGCAGTGGCTGCTGACGCCCGCCAGCGACAAATAGTTGATGTCGTGGCCAGCGCGGTTTCGGTAGGGGCCAGTCTGGCCGTAACCAGTGATAGCGCAGTAGATAAGCTGAGGATTAATGGCCCTCAGGGTTTCGTAGCCGATGCCAAGGCGGTCCATCACGCCCGGCCTGAACTGTTCGACGACGATGTCGTACTCCTGAACCAGTTGCTTTACCTTCTCAATGGCCTCGGCTTGCTTAAGGTTCAATGGCAGCGTTTTCTTGCCCCGGGTCAGGTAGGAAAATGCCGTACTGATCTCTCCATCAAACGGCGGCATGACCTTGGTAAGATCCACCCTGTCCGGGGCCTCCACCCGCAATACGTCCGCTCCCATATCCGCCAGCAGCATGGTGGCGTAGGGGCCAGGCAGCAGTGTACTGAAATCCAGAACCTTCAGGTTACTTAGTGGGCCGGGCATGCAAACCTCCTTCTCTATTTTTGGACAGCCCTGATGCTGCCCTGTTTTCCCTGCGGGGCCAACTGCCGGTTCCATCATTCCAATTGACCATTTCTTCCAGTGCGGCGCGAGGGTGATGGTTGCATTGTACCCAAGGGGTTTTATGATGGGCTTCGTTCAATAAGGATAAAGGATGATATGTCGGAACTCACCGTTTCCAGGCACTTCGTGGAAGCCGCATTGGTTGGGGCCGAAAGAGCGGGGATTGGTCCCCATAGAATGCTGCGCGAAGCCGGAATTTCACCGGACCTGCTGAGGATCGAGATGGCCCGGGTGAGCAGCACCCAATACAGCCGGCTGATGCAGGCGACCTGGAGTGCAATGGACGATGAGTTTATGGGTCTGGGCCCGCGACGCTGCCGCACCGGCACGTTCGCCACCATGTGCGCGCTGGTTATCGACTGCCCCAATCTTGAGGCGGTCTATCGCCAGGCGTTTGATTTTTGCCGCCTGTTCGAACCCATGGTCACCATGAAACTGGAAGTGGACGACAGGGCTGCCCGGCTGGTAACGGTAATTGAAGGGGATATTCACGACCCGATGCATTTTTTCCAGGAAAGCATACTGGTCATCTGGCATCGTCTAGGCAGTTGGTTAATCGGGCAACCGGTGGAGCTGCTTAAGGCGGAATTCAGTTATCCGAGGCCACCCCATGGCGACGAATACCGGCACATCTTCCATTGCCCACTCTCGTTCGACGCCAGCGAAACGGCCCTGACATTCGACAAGCGTTTTCTGCAGGCTCCGGTGATACGCGACAAGCCGGAGATGCGACAGTTCCTGAAAACCTCACCGGCCGATCTGCTGTCACGCCCGGACGAGAGCAACACCTTCACCGGACGTATCCGCGCGCTGATTGGACGGGACTTTGCGCGTTCCCTGCCCGATTTCGAATGGATAGCCACAGAGCTTCACACCAGCCCCCAGACCCTTCGCCGACGGCTGAAGCAGGAAAACACCTCCTTTCAGGAAATCAAGGACCTGCTACGCCGGGACATGGCCATCTATTACCTGTCCCGGCCGGACCTGCCGATCAATGACATTGCGTTTCGGGTCGGCTTCACCGAACCTTCAACGTTCCACCGCGCCTTCAAGAAGTGGACAGGGGTCACTCCCGGTGCTTACCGCGAAGGCGAACGGGGTCAGCTTCAGGATTAACTGGGACTCTGCATGGTGCGAATCAGCCGGCCAAGGGTACGGGCAATTTCCTCGGCCCGTTCGCGATCCGGGCTGAGTTTCATCAACCGCGAGCCATCTCGTGGATCGTAAATCCAGCAACTGGCGGTTGAACTCTCGCAGTTCCATTCAATCTGCGGATTGACGCCAAAAACGCCCATGGATTCAGTCGTTTTAACAACGCGACCACCGGACTCACGACGGGATTCCTGAATACCTGTCTCTTATACACATCTCCGAGCCCACGAGACGGACT
>CAJXOQ010000079.1 GCA_913057975.1 uncultured Marinobacter sp. | reverse complement strand
CGTCAGATGTGTATAAGAGACAGCGCTACCATACCCTGGCCGGCATGATGGTGGGTGACCCGGAAACCATGGAAGCGGTGCCGAAAGACGGCAACACCATCGGCGAGATCTTCCTGCGCGGCAACACGGTGATGAAGGGTTACCTGAAAAACCCCAAAGCCACGGAAGAAGCTTTCCGCGGCGGCTGGTTCCACACCGGAGACCTGGCCGTCTGGCACGCGGATGGCTACGCGGAGATCAAGGACCGCTTGAAAGACATCATCATTTCCGGCGGCGAAAACATCTCCACCATTGAGGTGGAGGACATACTCTACCGCCATCCCGACATCCTCGAGGCCGCCGTGGTGGCAAGGCCGGACGAAAAGTGGGGCGAAACACCCTGCGCCTTCGTCACCCTCAAGCCGGAAGCGGGGGAGGTCAGCGAGGACGACATCATCGCCTTCTGCCGGGAGCGACTGGCGAAGTTCAAAGTGCCCAAGACCATTGTGTTCAGCGAACTGCCGAAAACCTCCACCGGCAAGATCCAGAAGTTCGTGTTGCGGGACGACGCCAAAAACCTCTGACCGCACGATGTAAACCCCGGGGCTGCCAGCGATGCAGCCCCGGGGTGTCATTTTTTATCAAATTTCCTGCCCGGTTATGTCATGGCGCTCAGACCGTGACTGCGCCAGACTGACCGTTATCCAATCAAGGCCACACTAATCACCGACGGGAGACACCCATGACCAGCGCTGTTGATAAAGAAGAACTCGACATGTTCCGGGAGTCCGTCATCAAGGCCCTGGAAACCGAAGTAACGCCCCACTATGAAGAATGGGAACACTCCGGCATCGTACCCCGGGAACTCTGGAACACCCTGGGCAACGCCGGCATGCTGTGTGTGGACGTACCTGAAGACTGGGGCGGCTGCGGCGCGCCCTTCCTGTACTCCGTCGTCGTGGGCGAAGAAATGGCCCGCATGGGCTTCGGCGCCCTGTCCACCAACGTCATGGTGCACTCCGACATCGTCGCCCCGTACCTTAGCCATATCGGCAACGAAGAACAGCGCCAGTACTGGTTGCCGAAAATGGTCTCCGGCGAAGCCGTGGGCGCCATCGCCATGACCGAACCCGGCGCCGGCAGCGACCTCCAGGCCATCCGCACCAGCGCGGTGAAAGACGGGGACGACTACATCCTCAACGGCTCCAAAACCTTCATCACCAACGGCCAACACGCCGACATGGTCATCGTCGCTGCCAAAACCGACCCCAAGGCCGGCGCCCGTGGCATCAGCCTGTTCCTGGTCGACACCTCGTTGCCCGGCTACAGCAAAGGCCGCAACCTCGACAAAATCGGCCAGCACTCCGGCGACACCTCGGAACTCTTCTTCTCCGACATGCGCATCCCCGCCTCCGCGCTGCTGGGTGAAGAAGGCCAGGGCTTCATGTACCTGATGCGCGAACTCCCCCGCGAGCGCCTCGTCATCGGCGCCCTCGGTGTTGCCGCCGCACGCGGCGCCCTGGACCTGACCATCAACTACGCTCAGGAACGGGAACTGTTCGGCCAAAAACTGGCCCAACTGCAAAACACTCGCTTCGAAATCGCCCGCATGGAAACCGACTGCCGCGTCAACCGCGCCTTCGTCGACGAGTGCATCGCGCTGTACGAAAAAGGCGAACTCGACGCGCCCACAGCTTCCATGGCCAAGTACAGCGCCACGGAAATGCAGTGCCGGGTGGCCGACGGTTGTTTGCAGCTGTTTGGCGGTTACGGTTACACCAGCGAGTACCCGATTTCGAGAGCGTTTATCGATGCCAGAGTGCAGAGAATTTATGGCGGTACGTCTGAAGTCATGAAAGAAATTATCGCACGGTCGGTTTTAGGTAAGGCTTAATCAGAGGATTGAAGACATGAATAGCAACGATGTAGTCATCGCAGGATCAGCAAGAACTCCCATGGGCGGCATGATGGGCGATCTTAGCTCCGTGCGCTCACCGGATCTCGGCGCCATCTCCATCAAGGCCGCCATCGAAAGAAGCGGCCTGCAACCCGCCGACATCCAGGAAGTCATCATGGGCTGCGTATTGCCAGGTGGCCTCGGCCAGGCACCCGCACGCCAGGCCTCCCGCGCCTCCGGCATCCCTGATTCCAGCGGCTGCACCACCGTCAACAAAATGTGCGGCTCCGGCATGCAAGCCGTTATCATGGCCCACGACCAGATCAAAGCCGGCACCAACAGCATCATGATCGCCGGCGGCATGGAAAACATGAGCCAGGCACCCTACCTGCTGCCAAAAGCCCGCGCTGGTATGCGCATGGGCCACGGGCAGGTCATGGACTCCATGTTCCTCGACGGCCTTGAAGACGCCTACGAAGGCGGCCTCATGGGCGTCTTCGCCCAGCGCACTGCCGACAAATACGACATCAGCCGCGAGGCCATGGACAACTTCGCCATCGCCTCCCTCGAACGCTCCCTGTCGGCCATCAAAAACGGCGGATTCTCCGACGAAATCACCCCCGTGACCGTCTCCGGCCGTGGCGGCGACACCGTGGTAGACACCGACGAACAGCCCGGCAAAGCCAGACCCGAGAAAATTCCCCAGCTCAAACCGGCCTTCGCCAAAGACGGCTCTGTCACCGCCGCCAACGCCAGCTCCATCAGCGACGGCGCCTCCGCGATGGTACTGGCCACCCGCGAAGAAGCTGAAAAACGCGGCCTCACGCCCCAGGCCCGCATCGTCGCCCACGCGACACATGCCCGCCTGCCGGCCGAGTTTACCCTTGCGCCCATCGGTGCCATCGAAAAGGTACTGAAGAAAGCCGGCTGGAGCCGCGACGACGTCGACCTGTTCGAAATCAACGAAGCGTTTGCCGTGGTTACCCTGGCTGCCATCAATGAGCTTGGGCTCGATGCCGACAAGGTTAACGTCCATGGCGGCGCCTGTGCCCTGGGTCACCCCATCGGCTCCTCCGGGTCGCGGATCATGGTCACCCTGATCAACGCCCTGAAGCAGCGCGGCCTCAAGCGTGGCGTGGCGTCCCTGTGCATCGGTGGCGGGGAAGGTACAGCCGTCGCGATCGAACTGCTGTAAGCGTAAAAAGAAAAACTACTGGTCCTGCTTGCGGTAGGCCAGTGGGCTGAGCCCGGTCCAGTGCTTGAAGGCACGGGAAAAGGCACCGGGCTCGGTAAACCCCAGCTGTGACGAAATCTCCGACACCGTCAGGTTTTGCCGCGTGAGCATGATCACCGCCTGGTCCCGCCGCAGGTTGTCCTTGATCTTCTGGTAGGAACTGCCTTCTGCCTTCAGTTTGCGCGACAGGGTGTAGGCGGTCATATGCAATTGCCTGGCGATCTGTTCCAGCGTGGGCAGGCGTTCATCGTCCATGTTTTCCAGAATCTGCCGAACCTGGGTCGTCAGGCTGTCGTCCTCATCGGTCCAGATCAGCAGCTTTCGTGGCGACTTCTCGATAAAAGCATCCAGTTCTTCCGGCGTCCGTGTCACCGGCATGTCCAGATAGTTGTGGCTGAAAAACAGGCTGTTGCGGTCGCGGTTAAAGAAGCACTGGCAAGGGAAAACAAACCGGTACTCGTCAAAGTGTCCGGGCAAATCATGCTGGAAGGTGGCGTGGCTGAGTACGATCTTGCGTCCGATCAGCCAGCCGATTAATCGGTGCCACACCATCAGTAGCCATTCCACCAGGAAGTTGTCCGGGTCCAGTTCCGGATGGCGGTGGGTGATGCTCAGCTCCACTTCATCACCGCGGGTGTCCAGCTCAATCACAATGTCATCGGAGAACAGCCGGTAGCAGCGAATGCTCTGGCGGATCACCTCTTCCAGGTTGCTGCTGTGCACCACCAGCGATCCCATCAGGTGGAAATGCCCCACGAGACAGGGCTGTGTGGTACGGCCCATGAACTCGTCATCCAGTTTGCCCCACACCAGCCGGAACAGGCGGATAAACTGTTCCGTGGGCACCCGTGCCCGTGGCGAGTGGATAAACTCCGGATCGATGCCATTATTGCGAAGCAGTTCGTCGGAATAGCCACCGGCCTTCTCCAGGCCATAAAGAACGGCCCTGGCGTAATGAGAGGAGAAGGTCAGGTTCTTCATAGGTGGTGTTCAGGCTCTGCCGGCAATCAGGTACATGGACTGTATCTTACGGACGGACAGAGCTGAAAGACATAGGCGTCAAACCATTAGCCGGTCAGCGATTATATAGAGCTTGGACCCTCTTTGAGCCCGACGCCGCCGATTTTCCAGTCATCACCATTTTTGACCATATGGTAGTGGGCGATCCAGCGTTTGCCCTCCGGCCCCAATAACCGTACCACCTGAATCTGGAAACCGGGATGGGGTATGCGCTCCATGAACTCAATGGACGAGGCCCGGTGGACGGGCGCATAGGACAGCTTGACCATATCGTAGAACGACTCTACCGAGCCGGATTGTTGCTTGATGCCTTCCGAGGCATGGTCCCAGGCAGCTTGCCTGTCGTCATTGGCGAAGGCTTCAATCTGCGACAGGATCGTGTTCTGGATGGCGTCATCGATATTGTCGCCGTCGGCATGACCACCCGCGGCCATGACGGCGAAGAACAGGAATACCGATATTAGTGCAAAGGCGCGTTTCATCGAATAGCCTCCCGATGACAACAGTATAGGTGATACGCGGGAGAGGAAGCGCTGGATTCACTGGCGGCCGATACGATCTCCGAAGGGCTGCAAAATCTTACAATGTCGGTTTGGGCGGCATGTTATCTTTCGCCTGTTATACTTTTTCCAAAGCTCCTGACAGGTTTGAGGTTATGGCCGAGGGTACCAAACACCCCCAGAAACTGCTGTTGTTTTATCTGACCAATCAGAGGCCATTCGGCCTGGGCACCCTGAAAATCCGGGAAATCATGCCCTTTGTTCCGCTGACCAAGCTACCGCACAGCCATTCGGCGGTGATCGGCACCATGAGTTTCCGTGGCTCCGCCGTGCCGGTGATCGACATGGCTGCTGCCGTGGGTTACCAGCCGTTGACGGCGGAAGAACGCAAGACCGCTTCGATCATCGTGACCGATGTTCAGCGCCAGGAAATCGGGTTCCTTGTGCGCAGTGTGCGCAAAATCGTGGAGACCGAGTGGAAGAAGGTGATGCCCCCGCCGAAGAGTCTTGGCGACCGTGCCTTCATCACCGGCCTGGTGAATATCGAGGATCAGATCGTGCAGTTGCTGGACGTGGAGCTGTTGCTGGCACGGGTGTACCCGGAGTCCGTAAACCCCCGGGAAGTCACGCTGACAGACGTGCAACGGGAAACTCTGAAAGGCCTGAATATCCTGCTGGTGGACGACTCCCAGGTGGCTCGCAAACAGCTCTCGGACGCCCTGGACAGCAAGGATGTAAGCTATTTTGTCACCACCAACGGGCAGGATGCACTGGACCTGATGCTGAACGCCAACCGCGATGGAAAACCCATCAACATCCTGGTGAGCGACATCGAAATGCCCGGCCTGGACGGCTACGAGCTGACCTTCAATGTGAGGGACAGCGGCAACGCCCTGAAGCAGCCGTACATCATTCTGCATACCTCCCTGAACAGTGAAATGAGCGTGAGTTATGCCAAACAGGTGGGGGCAGACGAGGCATTGACCAAATTCGATGCCGAAGAGCTGCTGCACGCCATGCTGCGCGGGGCAGAGCAGGGGTGAGGGTTACTGTTCGGGCGTTTCCACCAGCCTGGCACGAACCCTTGGAAGATGCGCCGGAAACTGCGCCTGTATAAAGGTGATCAACCCCTCGCGGATGGCACAGCGGAGATTCCAGAGTGAGCTTGAGTCCCTGGCGCTGAGCAGGAAGCGCACCTCGATATTGGCCTCGCCGGCTTCGGTCACCTGCACGATCCTGGTCTTCCCGTCCCAGTCCGGCGCCTGTTCCAGCAGCCTCTCAAACTCGGTCCGTAGTGGTTCGATGGGCATGGAATAATCGACGGTGATGAACACCGTTCCCATCATTTCAGTGTCGTTTCTCGACCAGTTCTGGAACGGGTTTTCGATGAACCATTGCAGCGGCACCACCAGCCGCCGCAGATCCCAGACCCTCAGCACCACGTAGGTGGCGGTGACTTCCTCCACCCAGCACCATTCGCCCTGTACATGCAGCACATCATCGATGCGGAACGGTTGGGTGAGGGCAATCTGCATACCCGCCAACAGGTTACCCAACACCGGTTTGGCGGCGAAGCCGAGGATAATGCCGCCAATGCCCGCCGAGGCCAGCAGGCTGCTGCCAAGGTGACGAACCGGTTCGAACGTGACCAGCGCGGCGCCCAGGCCCACGATGACGATGAGAATGTTCAGCACCCTCACCAGGAAGCGCGTTTGTGTCTCCACTTTGCGGGCGCGTTTCCACTGGCCTTCCAGGACTGGATTCAGAGAGACGATGACGTCGCCGATGGCTGACGTGCAGCGCACCAGCGCCCAGGTGACGGCCACAATCAGCAGCAGCGTGGCGGCGTGGCGGAAGTGGTTGATCAGCGGCAGGTCCTGGGACGCCGCTTCCAGGATGGCGTTGAGCACCACCAGGGTAATGGCAATACCCAGAGCGGTTGATGACGCATCCAGGAACAGGCGGGGAACTGTTTTGCTGCGGGTTAAGCGTTGAACCGTTGCCAGCAACCCCTTGTACACAAGAAAAGTGATAGCCATTGAGAGCAGGACGGTAACGCCCGGGTGCCACCAGGCTTCAAAGCCTGCCTTCAGCGTGTTCAGGGTTTCAAAATCAGTCATGGGCAATTGGCATTGAATCAGCGGGTGGGCCAGTCTGTTGTTGTCGTCATTTTAAACTGCTTTTTAATGGCGTGATATGGTTGCGGTCCGTTCCTTGCTCCAAAATGCGTCTATGAAACTGATCCTCAGCCGTAAAGGCTTTGATTCCTCCGCAGGCGGCTGTCCCAGCCCGGTCTTCCCTGACAGGTCTTTCTATACCCTGCCGATCCCGGACTCGCGTTCCCGGATCACCTACCATGATATCCATCACGATGGTCTGAATGTTGGCAAACTGGTGGCCGACCTGACCGGCGACCGTCGTGGTGGCGCCCGGAAGGCCCACCTCGACCCGGACCTGATCGCTGATGCTTATCCCCGGGAAACCGGCTGGCGACCCTGTCTGGGGCAAACCGGCGCTGCTCAGGGGCATCTTCGTAAACAGCAGGTAGGCGTGGGGGATCTGTTCCTGTTTTTCGGTCTGTTTCGGGACGTGGAAAAACAGGGCAGACGCTGGCAGTTTGTAAAACAGGCCCGCCCGTTTCACGGGTTGTGGGGATGGCTCCAGATTGGCGAGGTGTACCGCATTGATGAGTTGTCGGATAGTGACCTGCGGTGGGCCCGTTACCATCCGCATTTCCATGGTCAGCCAGATGGCGGAAATACGCTTTACGTGGCCTCCGAAGCCCTGCAGTTTGAGGGGCGACCAACCGGCCTGGCAGGTGCCGGGGTGTTTGGAGGCCTGGAGGAGCGGCAACGCCTGACGGCACCGGATGCCGCTTCGACCACGCAATGGCGCTTACCCGGGTGTTTCTATCCGGGTTCCGTGGACACTGCGATGAGTTTTCACGGTAACCTCGCCCGCTGGTCCCGGGACGGGGAATACTGCACTCTGAAAAGTGCATCGCGGGGGCAGGAGTTTGTGTTGGATACGATCGAATATCCGGGTGTTGTTTCGTGGCTGAGGGAAATTTTATGAAAGTGATGCTATTGGGTGCCAGCGGCTTGACGGGTGGCAAAGTGCTTGAAGGTTTGCTGGCCCGGAGCGACGTGTCGTCGGTGATTGCGCCCATGCGTCGAACGCTGCCGCTGAACCATGAAAAACTGCGTCAGCAGGAAGTGGATTTCGATCGCCTGGATGAGCACGGCGATCTGTTCGCGGTGGATGCCATCGTTTGTTGCCTGGGCACCACCATCAAGAAGGCCGGCTCCCGCGAGCAGTTCCGCAAAGTGGACTATGGTTACCCGATGAAAGCGGCCGAGCTTGGCCGGGCAAACGGTGCGCAGATATTCGTGCTGATGTCTGCCATTGCCTCCTCATCGTCTTCCACCGTTTTCTACAATCGGGTGAAGGGTGAACTGGAAGATGGCATAAAGTCGCTGGGCTATCCCTGCCTGTCCATCTACCAACCCAGTCTGCTGTTGGGCGAACGCAACGAGCAGCGCACGGCCGAAGCGCTGGGCATTAAAGCCATGCCCTTCATCAACCGGGCGTTGATCGGCCCACTGGAAAAGTTTCGCGGTATTGAGGCGGTCACCGTGGCCAGGGCAATGGTTAACGAGGTGTCGGCGCTTGCTCAGCAAGCCCTCGCCCAATCGACGGTCCGGATACACGAGTATGCAGACATCGTGGCGTTGGCTGCGAAGGATGCAACACCCTGACAGTCAGGATCCGTGGAACTCAGGGGGGCGCTTGGCCAGGAACGCCGCGACGCCTTCTGCGAAATCCCCGGTCCGGGTCAGTTCCAGGAATGCTTCCTTTTCGGCTTCCAGTTGGGCCGCTAACTGATCGCCACAGGCTCCGTCCGTAAGCCGTCGAAAGGCACCAAAGGCTCGGGTGGGGCCATTCGCGACGTTTGTCGTTATCTCAGTCACTCGTTTTTCAAAGTCGGCTTCCGGAACAGACTCGGTGATCATGCCCCAGTCCCTGGCTTCGGTCGCACTCAGGGTTCGGCCCAGCAGCATTAACTCGGCTGCCCGCCCAGCGCCGATCTTGTGGGTCAGGAACCAGCTACCACCACAGTCAGGAATGGCGCCAATGCCGTTGTAGGCCAGCAAAAACTTGGTGTCTTCCTGAGCAATGACAAGGTCCGCCATCAGTGCCAGGCTCAGTCCGGCACCAGCGGCAACCCCCTTGACCACCGCGATCACCGGGGCGTCCATGCTGCGCAACAGGAGGATGGCCGGGTTGACCGCACCCAGGATGGCGCTGACGGCTTTGCCCGCCTGTTCGGGAGAGCCGGTCATACTGGCGATATCCCCGCCCGCCATAAAAGCGCGCCCGGATCCGGTCAGAACGATGCATCGAAGGCCCGACCGGTCTTTCAGTGCCTGAGCCGCCGCGAGAAAGGCTTCTGCCATGGGCACACTGATTGCGTTCAGGGCTGCTGGCCGATTGAAGGTCATTGTTGCGATGCCCGTGTCGGCGTCGAATTCGGTGGTTACCAATGAGTCCGTCATGGTGGATGTTTCTCTCGTGGTGGTGGGCCTATGGTTTCATTGTTTTTACAGCGCCCTTCATTGTCTGACAGGTAACAGGATAGAAGGGTTTGCCTAATGTTGCCTGAATGGACTACTTTTAATCTGGATCGGGGAGCTCCCGATGATAAGAAAAAACAAAAATGACAATCATCTTCGGGCGTGAGATGGGTATCAGAAGGGCGTGTTTACGAGTCTGTCTGCCCGGCGCCAGGGGTGCCGGGAGGTAATGTGAGCATCCTTGAGATCAGTAACCTGTCTCTCTCATTTGGCGGCGTCAAGGCGCTGCAGGACGTCAGTTTCCATGTACCTGAGAACACCGTAACGACTATTATCGGCCCGAACGGTGCCGGCAAGACCTCGCTTTTTAACTGCATCTCCGGTTTCTACAAACCACAGCAGGGCTCCATTCGCTACCAGGGCCAACCGCTGTCGGGCAGTATCAGGCCGCCCAGGCGGGCTGCACTTGGCCTTGCCCGAACCTTCCAGAACATAGCCCTGTTTCGGGGTATGACAGTACTCGACAACATCAAGCTTGGCGCCCATGTGCACATGAAGAGCGGTCTGCTCAGTGCGCTGGCCTATTTCGGGCCCGCCCGACGGGAGGAAATGGCTATCCGCAAAGAGGTGGAAGAGCGGATTATCGACTTCCTGGAAATCGATCATATACGCCGCCAGCCGGTGGCCAGCCTCTCCTACGGCCTTCAAAAACGAGTCGAGCTTGCCCGTGCCCTGGCCATGAAACCTCAGGTTTTGATGCTGGATGAACCGGTGGCCGGCATGAACCGGGAAGAGAAAGAGGATATGGCCCGATTTATTCTGGATATCCGGGAAGAGTGGGGCATTACCGTGCTGATGGTGGAACACGACATGGGCATGGTGATGGATATATCAGACCATATCGCGGTGCTGAATTTCGGCCAGGTTATCACCGAAGGCGTGCCTGCGGATGTTCAGAACAACCCCGAGGTGATCAAGGCCTATCTGGGCAACAGTGACATCGACAGTTTGCGAAGGAAGCTCAATCCGGAAGGGGAGGTTGCCTGATGGATTGGTTGTTCTTTGGTGAAATCAGTCTCGCAGGCCTGGCCATGGGCGGGCTTTACGCCCTTATCGCGTTGGGGTTTGTAATCATCTACAAGGCCACCCGGGTGATCAATTTTGCCATTGGCGAGATCATGATGTTTGCCGCTTATCTGTTCCTGGCCTTTGCTGGTGGCATGGAGTTATCACCATGGATTGCCCTGCCGCTGGCGGTGATCGGCGGCAGTATTCTCGGCGGTGTGATCGAGAAGACCATGATCCGGCCCATGCTGGGCGAATCTCCCATTGCGGTCGTTATGGTCACCATTGGTATCGGCAGTATTCTGGTGGGTCTGGTGGAGTTCATCTGGACCGCCGACCCGCAGTTGTTGCCGCGTTTTCTGCCACGGGAGCCGGTGTTTATTGGCCCGCTTTACCTCGCTCCAAAAATTGCCTACGGCTTTCTGATCGGTTCAGCCCTGCTCATTATTTATCTGCTTTATTTCCGCTTCTCCCGCGGTGGCGTGGCCTTGAGGGCAACGGCCTCGGATCAGGCGGCGGCCTATTCCATGGGTATTAACGTGCGCCGGGTATTCAACATGGCCTGGGTGTTTGGCTCTCTTGCGGCATCGTTGGCCGGTGTGTTGGTGGCCGCCACCGGCGGACTCAGCCCGCAATTCGGGATCATTGGTCTGAGTGTGCTGGTGGTGGTGATCGTTGGCGGCCTGGACAGCATTCTCGGTGCCCTGGTCGCTGGCGTGTTCATCGGCTGGCTGGAAACGGTTGCGGGGGCTTACCTCGGAGGCGAGTACCGTATGCCGGCAACATTCCTGGTGCTGGCGGTGATCCTGGTTATCCGCCCCTATGGCCTTTTTGGCACCCACGAAATAGAGCGAGTGTAAGATGCGCATCGGTGACGCGAAACAGAGTTACGAGGCCGATGAGGCAATCTGGACCAGCCAGACCCAAAAGCTGTGGTTGAGTCTTTTCCTGCTGATTCTTATGGTGTTCCCGTTTGCTGTCGACTCTTACCTGTTGTACTTGGGCTGCCTGGTTGGCATTGCCGTAATCAGCACCACCGGCCTGAACATCCTGACCGGCTTTACCGGGCTGATTTCCCTGGGGCAGGCCGGGTTCATGGGTGTTGGCGCCTACACGGTGGCCTGGCTGTCCATCAACACCGGCCTGCCGTTCCCGGTCACTCTGGTGCTGGCCGGGCTTATGGCTGCCGCCGTCGGGATTCTGGTGGGCCTGCCATCGCTGCGGGTCAAAGGCCTGTATCTGGCCATTGCCACCCTGGCCGCGAGCGTGTTCCTGCACTTCATTTTTGCCGAGTGGGAATCGGTCACCGGGGGCATGGGTGGCCTGAGCCTGGAGCCAGCGCACCTGTTCGGGCTGACGTTCCAGAGTGATTTCATGATGTATTTCATCATCGTGCCGCTGGCGGTGCTGATGGTGCTGGCGGCCCGGAATGTGTTCCGCACCCGGATTGGTCGGGCCTTTATCGCCATTCGCGACCGCGATATTTCCGCCGAGATTCTCGGCATTAACCTGTTGCGCTACAAATTGATGTCGTTCGCGCTCAGCTCGTTCTACGCCGGCGTGGCCGGTGGCCTGTTTGCCTATTTCTACCGCGTAGTTACCCCGGAGAGCTTTCCGCTTTCCATGTCCATTTTCTATCTGGCGGCCGTGATCGTCGGCGGTATGGGGAACTTGCTGGGTGGCATTCTTGGCGCCGCCTTCATGACCCTGGTGCCGGAAGCGCTGAAACTGCTGACGGCGGCCTTGACTCCGTTCTACCCCAACGCGCCCGTGTTCATGTCGCCGATGCTGGAGATCATCTTTGGCGCCCTGATCGTGGGCTTCCTGATTTTTGAACCTCATGGGCTTGCGGAAATCTGGCACCGAATTCGCCGTTTTTTCCGCCTGTGGCCATTCCGGAATTAACGGTTCCTTCACAGGAACCCGTACAACACCAACAACAAGAAGCCGCAAGGAGAAAGAACATGATCAGAAACATCCTCAAAAAAGGTCGCCGGCTTGCCGGTCTTGGCAGCCTGGTCGCTGCGTTGACAGTCGCCGCGCCGGCGATGGCACAGGACAAGGAGCCCGTCGTGTTTGGCGGTTCCATACCGCTCTCCGGCGTGTTTGCGTTTGCCGGTATTCACATCCACGCCGGTCTGACCGACTACACCAACTGGATCAACAGCCAGGGCGGTATCAATGGCCACCCGGTGGAATATGTGATGGAGGACACCGCCTATGAGGTGGACCGTTCGGTGGCGGCCTTCAAGAAAATTTCCGGTAGCAGTTCCCCGGCTACCTATTACGGCGACAGCACCGGTTTCATGAAAGCCATCGCCTCTGAGCTCAATAGCCAGGGCAATACTCTGATGAGCGGGGCGTCGTTCGCCACCGCGCTGACGGATAACGAGCAATACCCCTACCAGTTCATTCCCGGCCCGAACTACAGCCAGATGTTCGGCATCATTCTGGAGTACATCGCCACTCAGGGTGAAGGCGGTGATATGCCCACCGTGGCCTTTGTTTACAGTGATACCGAGTTCGGTAAGGACCCCATCGAAAACGGCAAGGCCCGCGCGGGTGAACTGGGCATCGACGTCGTCGAGGAGATCGTGACCAAGCCCGGCAGTGTGGATGTGTCCGCCGAGGTTTTGAAGCTTCGCCGGGTACGACCAGACTATGTGGTGTTTCATGGCTACGTACTGTCGCCGATCAACGAGTTCATGGTGCAGATGCGCCAGATGGGCCTCGATACCCAGTTCATGGGTACATTCTGGTCGTCGGACAAGTTGATCATCGACAAGATGGGCGCGGATGCCGATGGCTACATGGGCGTAATGCCCTACAACTATTATGACAGCGAGGAAAGCGGTCCCATGCTTGATGCCCTCCGGACTCAAGCGGAGAAGAGCGACCCGGAAGCGGGCTACCGTCCTACCGGCTACATGCAGGGGTGGTTCAATGCCATGGTCTGGACAGAAGTGGTCAAGCGCACGCTCGATGCGGGGAAAGAACTGACCGGAGACAACATGGCGGAATCTCTTGCCTCTATTGAGGACTGGGATACTGGCGGCATTATCGGCATTCCGGTCACCGTGCGGAACATGTCCTTCCCGGTCGGCAGGATCTGGCGGGTGAATGCTGAAGAAGGCCGTTATGAGCCGGTATCGGACTGGATTCACCTCGACTGAGGGGCTGTATGGAAGCCTTACTGGAAATCGATAATATCGAGGTGGTCTACAACAAGTCGGTGCAGGTTCTTCGGGGCCTGTCACTGCGGGTGCCGGAGGGCGCCATTGTGGCGCTCCTCGGTTCCAATGGTGCGGGCAAATCCACCACGCTGAAAAGTGTCTCTGGCCTGCTGACTCTGGAAGACGGGGAGGTGACCGCCGGGGAGGTGCGTTTCCGGGGCCGGGATGTAAAGGGTACGCCTCCCGAAAAACTGGTGCGTAACGGGCTGTTCCATGTCATGGAAGGCCGCCGTGTCTTTGAAGACCTCACGGTGGAGGAGAACCTGGTTGCCGCCACCTACGCACTCAGTGGCAACAAGCCCTCCCTGAGCGACAGCTACGAGTTGGTCTATGACTATTTTCCGCGCCTGAGGGAACGCCGCAAGCAGTTGGCGGGTTACCTCTCCGGTGGCGAACAGCAGATGCTGGCTCTGGGCCGGGCGCTGATTGCCCAGCCGGACCTGATCATGCTGGATGAGCCGTCCCTGGGCCTGGCACCGTTGCTGGTGGAAGAGATTTTTACCATCGTGGCGCGGATCAACCGCGAACAGGGCACTGCGATTCTGCTGGTGGAGCAGAATGCGGCCGTGTCTCTGGCGATTGCCTCATACGGTTACATCATGGAGAACGGCAAGATCGTGATCGACGGGCCAGCGGATAAGCTCACGGCGAACGAGGACGTTCAGGAGTTCTACCTGGGTGTGGGCGGCAAGGAAGGTGAAGCCCGCAGTTACCGCGATATCAAGCACTATAAACGCCGTAAACGGTGGCTGTCATGACAACACCTTCCCTACCTGATCTGACCCTGACCCAGATGCTGCGGGCCCATGCGCAAGAACGGCCGGATGCACTGGCCCTGCGACAGAAAGACTTTGGCATCTGGCAGGCCTATTCCTGGCGGGACTACTACAACCGCGCCCGGCATTTTGGTCTGGGGCTTCGCGCCATGGGGCTGGAGGAGGGTGGCCACGTGGCCATCATCTCGGAAAACCGGGTGGAGTGGGTGATCGCCCAGATGGGTATTGGCATGGTGCGGGGCCTCTGTGTTGGGGTGTATCCGACCAGCCCCTGGAATGAGGTGGCCTACGTTCTCGAACACAGCGATGCGAGCATTGTGGTGTGTGAGGATCAGGAACAGACTGACAAGGTGCTGGAAGCCTGGCCTCAACTACCGCAGCTGAAGTACACCATCGCCATCGATATGAAAGGCCTTCGTTACTATCCCGAACCTCCGACGGCATTCGAGGACATTGAGGCCAGAGGCCGGGCGTTTGAAAAAGACCATCCCGGACTGGTGGATGAACTGCTGGATGGCCAGCGGATGGATGACACCGCCCTGATGATCTACACCTCCGGTTCCACCGGACGGCCGAAGGGCGCGATGATCAGTTGGGGCAATCTTCACGCTGCCGCTCCCGGCCTTGTTGAATTGCTGCAGGCGGACGAGCGCGGTTCGTGTCTTTCCTACCTGCCGCTGTGCCATGTGGCGGAGCAGGCGGTAACCAACATTGCGCCGGTCTACGCAGGCAGCTCCGTCAGCTTTGGCGAGAGCCTGCGGACCGTTCAGGAAGATTTGCGGGAAATTGCGCCGACTTTTTTCCTGGGCGTGCCCCGAATATGGGAGAAGCTCCATTCTTCCATCTACATCAAAATCCAGGAAACCGGACGTTTCCGACGGGTATTGTTCGACTGGGCGATCCGTGCATGCTCACCCATGGCCACCAAATCCCGGGCGCAGTGGAGCCTGAAAGAAAAAGGCCTGTACAGTCTCAGTTACTGGCTGGTGTTCCGGGCACTGCAGAATTTCATTGGCCTGCGCCGATGTACCATCGCAATGACCGGAGCCGCCCCCATTTCCACCGGGATTCTGGAGTTCTTCCGGACCATAGGTGTTCCCCTGCTGGAAGTCTATGGCCAGACGGAGAGCACTGGCGTGGCAACCGCACAGCCGGTGGATAACGTGCAGCTTGGAACCGTGGGTGTTGCGATTGCCGGCGTTGAGGTCAAGCTCGGTGATCACAACGAGATCATCATGCGTGGCGGCAGCATGTTCAAGGGCTACTACAAAAGCGACGAGGCGACTGCTTCAACCCTGAAAGACGGCTGGTTGCATACCGGCGACGTAGGCGAATGGCGGGATGGCCAGCTCAAGATCGTCGACCGGCTGAAAGACATTATGATCACCGCCGGCGGCAAGAACCTGTCGCCGACGGAGATTGAGAACACCATCAAGGCAAGCCCCTATATCAAGGAATGCATTGTTATCGGTGAGGCCCGGAAATACGTTTCCGCCCTGATCCAGATCGACTTTGACACCGTGGCCAAATGGGCGGAGCAGGAACGGATTGCCTACACCACCTTCCGCAGCCTGACAGAACAGGCGCAGGTGAATGAACTGATCCAGGCCGAGGTGAGCAAGGGCAACGAACAGCTACCTCAAGTGGCCCGGATCAAGCGCTTCCACCTGCTCACCAAGGAGCTGGACCATGACGACAATGAAGTGACCGCCACCATGAAGGTGCGCAGGAGCAACATCTATGAGAAGTATACGGATGTGATCGAGTCACTTTACGTTTGAACAAACTCGCTCCCTGCGACAGGCCTCCAGCGCCTTCAGGGCATCGACCTTCAGTGGGAGATTGAGCGCCCACTGAATATCCGTCCTCTCGAAGCCGATGTCCGCCAGTATCTCGTCATCTTCCTTCAGTAAAGGCAGGAACAGGCGACGAAAATGGTGCCTGCGCCGAAAGATCCTGACCCAGAACTCAATCGCTGCCATGAACGCCAGTGGCGGAGTGGCCGGCATGGAAACGTCCAGCTCCGGAGGCTTGGACGGAGAATCTGGACGAAGCTGCGGGCGGTGGAATTCCTGGTAATGGCTCATCATTTCGATCTCCTGTTCAGTGACCAGTGTGAGTGCCCTCGCATGTTCGCTGGGGCATGGTTATCAGCATGCAACGTCACCTTTGATCAAACAAACGAAAAGATTTAACATGTGGGTTAAGAAAAATTGAAAGGTGGCTTATGAACAGTACCGAGCTTGCGCCCAGCCGCGAGGTTGGCCCGCTACTGGATACCGACGTATTGAGAACCTTCGTGGCCATTGCCGAGAGTGGAAGCTTTACCCGGGCCGCGAAGCAGGTTTTTCGTACCCCTTCGGCCCTGAGCATGCAGATCAAACGGCTCGAGGAAATTCTCGGCCACGTCCTCTTTGTGCGCGAAGCCCGTCGCGTCCGGCTGACGCCCGAGGGAGAAGTGTTGCTTGGCTATGGTCGACGACTGCTGCGATTGAACGAAGAGGCCATCCAGCAGTTTCTTTCACCGGCTCTGGAAGGTCGGGTTCGTTTTGGGACCTCAGACGATGTGGGGAGCCGCATTCTACCTGGTGTCTTGGCACAATTTGCCAGGTCTTGTCCGGCCGTTCAGGTGGACGTACTGGTAGGCTCGAGCCAGCAGAATCTTGATCGCCTGGACGCCGGAGAACTGGATATGGTGCTTGTTACGATTGGGAATGAAGGGCAGGAACGGCGAGGGGAAATCGTGCACACGGAGCCTCTGGTCTGGGTCGGTCGTGAAGGTGGTGTTGCTGCTAACCGTTCACCTCTGCCTGTCGCCCTGGCCAACCAGGGCTGCGTCTGGCGTCGGACCGCCCTGAAAGCTCTCGATGAGGCCCAGGTGGCTTATCGTGTCGCCTATACCTGCGATAACTGTTTTGGTCCTGTCTCTTATACACATCTGACGCTGCCGACGAATAGAGAGGTGTAGA
>CAJXOQ010000078.1 GCA_913057975.1 uncultured Marinobacter sp. | reverse complement strand
AGATAGGAGTCCGTCTCGTGGGCTCGGAGATGTGTATAAGAGACAGGGTTTATGGGGCGAGTCACCTACGGCCATCACTTAGGCCGGTCAGTCTGCTAGAATACCGCCTTTCTTGTATCCCGCGAATCGATGATCAATGGTATGACTATGACGGCAGAGTGGATTGCTATCGGCCTTCTGGCCCTTCTTGTCCTTGTGTTTGTTCTGGATGTGGCGGCAAACCGTCAGCGTGTACCCCGGCCAAAGCCGGTGCCCCAGAAGAAGCCGGAGGCTCCGGAAGGTGCTACCCCGAAATCCGGGCCGGAGGAGAAGGCGGAGCCCAAGCCCCAGCCCGATAGCGCGCTGGTCGCGGAAGCACCTGAAAAGCCAGTTGTTGAGGAAGCGCCCGCTGAAACCCCGACAACGCCGGAGCCTGAACCAGAGCCGGAAGCGCCTCAGGTCAGTGTTTTCGAGCGTATCCGCAAGGGGTTGGGTAAAACCCGTGCCAATCTGACCGGTGGTTTTGCGGATCTGTTTTCGATCGGCAAGAAGGTGGACGAGGACCTGCTCGAGGAAATCGAGACCACCTTGCTGATGGCGGATGTGGGTGTGACCGCCACGTCGGAAATCATTGAGTCGCTGACCGACAAACTGGAGCGCAACCAGCTCAAGGACGGCGAGGCCCTGCGCAAGGCACTGAGGGACGAGCTCCATGGCCTGCTGGCGGATGTGACAAAGCCCCTGGAAATTGATGCGGGCAAAAAGCCTTACGTCATCCTGATGGTGGGTGTGAACGGTGTTGGTAAAACCACCACGATCGGCAAGCTCACCAAGCTCCTTCAGCGGGACGGCAAGTCGGTAATACTGGCGGCGGGGGATACTTTCCGTGCCGCTGCGGTTGAGCAGTTGCAGGTGTGGGGCGAGCGTAATGACGTTCCCGTCGTGGCCCAGCATACCGGCGCCGACAGTGCATCTGTCATCTTCGATGCTGTTCAGTCTGCGCAGTCCCGTGGCGTGGATGTGGTGATTGCGGACACCGCCGGCCGCCTTCAGAACAAGGACAACCTGATGAGCGAGCTGGAGAAGGTTGTGCGGGTTATGAAGAAACTGGATGAGTCTGCGCCCCATGAAGTCATGCTGGTTCTGGACGCGGGCACTGGCCAGAATGCTTTGAGTCAGGCCCAGGTGTTCCAGCAGGCAGTGGGGGTCAGCGGCATTACCCTGACCAAGCTGGACGGCACGGCCAAGGGTGGTATTGTGTTCGCCATCGCCCGGCAGTTGCAGCTACCCATCCGTTACATTGGTGTGGGGGAGCAGGTGGATGATCTGCGCAGCTTCGATGCCCGCACCTTTGTGGATGCGCTGTTTGATGAAAGCTCGGATAAGTAACCTTCAATGATCGAGTTCCGCCAGGTCACCAAACGTTATGACAGCGACCATACCGCGTTGCGTCAGGTCAATTTCGGCCTGGAGCGTGGTGAGTTGGCGTTTCTTACGGGGCATTCCGGCGCTGGCAAAAGTACGCTGCTGAAGCTGATTATGGTGATGGAGCGCCCCAGTGCCGGCGAGGTGATTGTGGGCGGGCAGGTGCTCAATACCCTGCCGCGCCGTCAGGTGCCTTACATTCGCCGCCACATTGGTGTGGTGTTCCAGAATCACCAGTTATTGTTTGATCGCACCGTGTTCGACAACGTCGCCATGCCTTTGGAGGTGATGGGCACCCCGGCCCGGGATATCGGTCGCCGTGTACGGGCCGCTCTGGACAAGGTGGGGCTGTTGAGCAAGGAAAAGATGAATCCGATGCAGTTGTCGGGGGGTGAGCAGCAGCGGGTGGGCATTGCCCGAGCGGTGGTGAACAAGCCCCCGGTGCTGCTGGCGGATGAGCCAACCGGTAACCTGGACCCGGAATTGTCGGCCGATATCATGCGGCTGTTCGCGGAATTCAGCCAGGTCGGGGTCACGGTGTTGATTGCTAGCCACGACATTGCACTGATTAACGATCTCGGTCGCCGTACGTTGACGCTCGATCATGGTCGGCTGGTGACAGGTGTTGGCGTTAAGGGGGGGCTTCATGGCTAATGATCCCCGACGGCAGCCTGCCCGGGGCGCCAAAAGTGCCCGTTCACCCTGGCGCCAGCAGGCCGAAAGTTACCTGAGCCATCATCGCAAGGTGGCCCGGGACAGCGCGCAGCGTCTTTGGCACTCACCAGTGGCGAGCATGATGACCTGGACGGTGATGGGCGTGGCGCTGGCGCTGCCAGTGGCGCTCATGCTGTTGCTGGCCAGCCTGGAAGGCGTCAGTGCCGGCTGGGAAAGCTCGGCAAGGGTGACGGCCTATCTGAGTGACGCTGTGTCCATCGAAGATGCCCGGTCATTGAAAGCCGAAGTGGCTGATGATAGCCGGGTGGCGGAAGTCGAGCTGATCGACCGTGAGACTGCGCTGGAAGAGTTCCGCGCTTCTTCCGGCCTTGAAGACGCCCTGGATTACCTGGACGGAAACCCGCTTCCCCACACTCTGCTGGTCACACCCAGTGAAGGTTCCCGCACTGCTGACGGCGTGGAAATGCTGCTGAAGGTTATTGAGGGGCTGGATGGCGTTGAGCGAGTACAGGTGGACCTCGGTTGGTTGCAGCGTCTGAACGCCATGACCGACCTGTTGGGCCGGGCCGTCTGGGCGCTGGCGCTGTTGCTGGCGGCGGCCGTGGTACTGGTGATTGGCAATACCGTGCGCCTTGCGATTGAGAATCGCCGCGACGAAATTCTGGTGGCAAAGTTGGTGGGTGGCACCGACGCTTTCGTGCGCCGGCCGTTCCTCTATACCGGGGCCTGGTTTGGCCTGGGAGGTGGGATTGTGGCCTTTATCCTGCTCCAGGTGTCGCTCTGGTGGCTCAGTGGCCCAGTGGAGCGGCTAGCTGGGTTGTACCGCAGTGAGTTTTCCCTGAGCGGGCTGAGCGTCGATGGCGCGCTGGCGTTGATAATTGCAGCGATGCTGTTAGGCTGGTTAGGCGCTTGGGTTGCCGTCAAGCGCCATCTGGATGACATTGAGCCGGGCGAAATTGCTGGCGGGTGATCGCCGGTCTCGGAAATGCCGTATTGAAGCCTGTGCTGGTTTCGGCGTAGTTTGGATATAGTATTCGAAGGCAGCCAGATTTTCAGCTTGTTGATTTTAAACGGTTTAGATGGAAATTTGGGTCATTTGTAGAGTGCTTGGCGGGCTGAATTAGAGTTGCTATATTTATCGGTCGTCATGTTCGGAGGATAAGACATGGGTACGAGTTTACAGATCATCGACAGACTGGTTCCGGGTGCCAACCTTGAGTCCTATATCCAGGCGGCCAGCCGCATTCCGGTGTTATCTGTCGAGGAAGAGCGCAAGCTCGCCGAGCGGCTGCATTACGATGGTGATGTGGAAGCTGCGCGTGAGTTGGTTCTTTCGCATCTGCGCTTCGTGATCCACATTGCCCGCAGCTACGCGGGTTATGGGCTGTCCCAGTCGGATTTGATCCAGGAAGGCAACGTAGGCCTGATGAAGGCGGTCAAGCGTTTCAATCCGGAATATGGTGTGCGTCTGGTATCCTTCGCAGTTCACTGGATCAAGGCCGAGATTCACGAGTTTATCCTGCGCAACTGGCGCATCGTGAAAGTGGCGACCACCAAGGCGCAGCGTAAGTTGTTCTTTAACCTGCGCAGCCAGAAGAAGCGTCTGGCGTGGTTGAGTCATGATGAGGTTAATGCCGTGGCCAGTGACCTTGGGGTTGAGCCCAAGGTTGTGCGGGAGATGGAAGGTCGCCTGGCCTCCCACGATACGGCGTTCGATGGCCCCCAGGACGATGACGATGACAATGCCTATCAGGCGCCGGCGTATTATCTGGAGGACAAACGCAGCAATCCGGCCACGCAGCTGGAGCAATCAGACTGGACGGACGATTCCAATGGTCGTCTGATGGCGGCGCTGGGGCAGTTGGATGAGCGTAGCCAGGATATCCTTCGTGAGCGCTGGTTGTCAGATAGCAAGTCGACGCTGCATGAGCTGGCTGACCGATACGGCGTTTCCGCTGAGCGTATCCGTCAGTTGGAGAAGAACGCCATGAAGAAGATCCGTCTGCATATGACGACGGAAGAAGAGGCTGCTTAACCCCTGGTTAATCCGGGGTTTGTCAGAACGCCACCACCCTTTGCGGGGTTGGTGGCGTTTTTGTTTGTATAATCCTTAAAACAAACACAAACCTTGGGGTGGTCGCGAGTGGGCAGGCTCTTCCAAAACACGCTGTGAATACGTCCGTGTACGCTCGGCTCCGCCATCCATGGCTCCGCACGGTTTTGGCAGAGCCTTCCCCCAGCCCGCCTTATTCTGACTCTCTGCTTTTGCAGACAGGACAACCCGGGTCTCTGGCGAGTTTCATTTCCCGCCATTCCATTTGCCAGGCATCCAGAATCAGTAGTCGACCTGTCAGTGATTTACCAATCCCGGTGATGACTTTGATGGCCTCCATCGCCTGGGAGGCGCCGATCATGCCAACGAGAGGGCCAATAACGCCAGCTTCGGAACAGGTAAGGTCCTCGTTGCCTTGCTCTGGGTAAAGACAGTGATAGCAGGGGCTGCTGTCATCACGGACGTCATAAACCGACAACTGCCCCTCTCCACGAATGGCTGCGCCCGACACCAACGGAACGTGGGCAGACACGCAGGCGCGGTTGAGGGCAAAACGGGTATTGAAGTTGTCGGTGCAGTCAACGACCAGGCTGGCAGACTCTACCTGATGTGCCAGTTCGTCCCCTTCCAGCCGTTCGGTCAATGCCGTTACTGACACTTCCGGGTTGATGCGCCGCACGCGATCAGCCAATTGCTCAGCTTTAGACTCTCCAAGATCAGACTGCTCGAACGCGATCTGACGCTGTAGGTTGGCAACTTCTACGCTGTCGTCGTCGACCAGAGTGAGGTGCCCAATCCCGGCGGCCCCGAGGTAGAGGGCTACTGGGCAACCCAAACCGCCAGCACCGACCACCAGCACTCTCGCGGACTTGAGACTGGCCTGGCCTGAGATATCAAACCGGGGCATCAGGATCTGGCGACTGTAGCGCAGCAGTTCCTCATCGTTCAGCATCTTGTTTTCTCCCAAGGGTGAAGCGGTCACGCCGGCCATAGTCCTGGCGGGTTTCCACACGGGGCAATCCCGCATCGGTAAACAGCTGCCGCACAGCCGCTCCCTGTTCATAGCCATGTTCCAGTATCAACCAACCCCCAAGCGAGAGCCAAGCGGGGGCTTTGGCGGTTATCTGCCGGATATCGTCGAGGCCGTCATCGCCGGCTACCAGGGCCGATGCCGGCTCGAAGCGCACATCGCCCTCTCCCAGGTGGACATCATTCCCTGCGATGTACGGTGGATTGGAAACAATGAGATCAAAAGCAGCTGGTGGTAAATCCTCGAACCAGCTGCTTTGTCGCACCGTCACCGGCAGGCCCAACCGGGCGGCGTTGTCAGTTGCGAGGTCTACTGCTTCCCGGACGGCGTCGCAGGCGGAAACCCGCCAGCCGGGTTGCTCGCTGGCCAGGGCCAGGGCGATGGCACCTGTGCCGGTACCAAGATCCAGCACATTGGCATTTTTCGGTAAATCCAGCGCCAGAGCTGCCTCTACCAGGCATTCAGTATCCGGACGGGGAATCAATGTGGATGGATTGACCTTCAGCGGGAGTGACCAGAATTCCTGTTCGCCCAGCAGGTGTGCAATCGGGTGGCCTTCACAGCGCCGCTCCACAAGGGCACTGAAACGGGCAACCAGGGCCACGTCCACCTCACGCTCGGGCCAGGCCCGGAAAGTGGTTCGGGACCAGCCCGTCACGTAACCCAGTATTAGCTCAGCATCAAGGCGCGGAGATTCACCGCCGATAAGCCCGGCAGCCTCTGTTAGCAACGCCTCACAGGCTTGGGGTTTGTCACTCATCAGCCAAAGAAGCCAACAGGTCGGCTTGGTGCTCCTGCTGCAAAGGCATGATGACCGAATCGAGGTCCCCGGAAATGACTTCATCCAGCTTATACAGCGTCAGGTTGATGCGGTGGTCGGTTACCCGCCCCTGGGGGAAATTGTAGGTGCGGATTCGTTCCGAGCGGTCGCCGCTGCCCACGAGGCTCTTTCGGGTTGCCGCCATGGTTTTCTGCTGGCGTTCAATTTCCTCGTTCTGGAGGCGCGATGCCAGGAAACTCATCGCTTTGGCCCGATTCTTGTGCTGGGAGCGCTCTTCCTGACACTCCACCACAATGCCCGTGGGAATATGGGTAATACGAATCGCCGAATCGGTCTTGTTGACGTGCTGACCACCGGCGCCAGAAGCTCGGAAGGTGTCCACCCGTAGGTCGGACTTGTTGATTTCAACGGCCTCGGTTTCATCCGCCTCCGGCATCACCGCCACCGTGCAGGCGGAGGTGTGAATCCGGCCCTGGGATTCGGTCTCCGGCACCCGCTGCACCCGGTGGGCACCGGATTCAAACTTCAGTGCCCCATAGACCGCACTACCAGCAATGCGGGCAATGATTTCCTTGTAGCCGCCATGCTCACCATCATTGGCGCTGACAACCTCGACCTGCCAGCGCTGGCGCTCGGCATAACGCATGTACATCTTGAACAGGTCACCGGCGAAAATCGCCGCCTCATCGCCCCCGGTGCCGGCACGAACCTCCAGGAATACGTTCTTGCCATCGTTGGGATCCTTGGGCAGCATCAGGCGCTGGAGTTCTTCGTCCAGTTCCTCGCTCTTCTGTTCTGCCAGGCCCAGCTCCTCTTCCGCCATGGCTCGCATGTCGGCATCACCGTCGCGGGCCAGTTCAGAGGCTTCCTTAACATCGTCACGGGATTTCTGCCAGGCCTGGAAGCAGTGAACGATGGGTTCAATCTCGGCAAATTCCCGGGACAGGTCGCGGAATTTATCCTGGTTGGCAATAGTACCCTGATCGCTCAGCAACGCGCTGACTTCCTCGAAGCGGTCAACAAGCTGCTCGAGGCGGGACTGAATCGATGACTTCATATTTTTTCCGGGGTGATGGGCGCATCGGCATCCAGCACATCAAGCTGATGCAGCTCTCTGAGCCATTGAGTGACTTCGGTTCTGCCCTCCGTGGTGGCCTTGCGGACCTGGATGGACGGCTCGTGCAGTAATTTGTTGGTCAATCCCCGGGCCATGCTTCGCATCACGGTTTCCGGGTCTGCGCCATTACGCAGGGCGCGGATGGCCTTTTCAGTTTCCGCATCCCTAAGGCTTTCCGCCCGCTGGCGAAACTGTTTGAGAGTGGAGACCGCATCCAGGGCCCGAAGCTGGCTCAGGAACTGCTGAACTCCGTCGGTTACCAGGTTCTCGGCCTCCCGGGCAGCGCCCTCCCGGGAACGGACATTCTCTTCAATAACATGCCTCAAGTCGTCGACCGTATAAAGATAAACGTCTGCCAGGGAACCGACTTCGGGTTCAATATCCCTGGGAACGGCAATATCCACCATGAAATACGGGCGGTGCTTGCGCTTCTTCAGGGCCCGCTCTACGGCGCCCTTGCCAAGGATGGGCAACGGACTGGCGGTGGAAGAGATGATAATGTCCACGTCCGCCAGATGATCGGGAATATCAGACAGCAGGATACCCTGACCGCCACGGGATTCCGCCAACGACTGGGCACGCTCCAGAGTCCGGTTGGCGACCAGAAAATTTTTCACACCGGCGTCGGCCAGATGCCTTGCGACCAGTTCAATAGTTTTGCCTGCGCCGACCAACAAGGCCCGATTGCGGGACATATCCGCAAAAATGTGATGCGCCATGCTAACCGCGGCATACGCCACCGACACCGGATTTTCACCAATAGCAGTCTGAGTACGCACGCGCTTGGCGACGGAGAACGTATGCTCGAACAGACGGGACAAGAACCCGCCGCTCGCTTCGTGCTCGCGGGCCAGGGCGTACGCATCCTTGAGCTGGCCGAGGATTTGCGGCTCACCGAGTACCATGGAGTCCAGCCCCGCCGCGACCCGCATGATGTGGCGCACGGCATCGGAGTCCCGGTGTACGTAGAGCACGTCTTCCAGGTCTGCCGCCTCCATGTCATGAAACCCCGCCAACCACCGCAATACCGCTGGGGCACAGTCGTCATCACCAGCCAGGTAAAGTTCGGTTCGGTTGCAGGTAGACAGGATAGCCGCCTCACTGGCGCCGGAGGTGGCGCGCAACTCGGAAAACGCCTCGGCCATGCGCTCGGGCGTGAACGCAACGCGCTCGCGCAACTCGACCGGTGCGGTACGATGATTGATTCCGAGAGTGACCAGTGCCATATCTGGGTAAGACTGCCTTATGTCTGACGACGGTTTGTTACCGCCATTTTAACGAGCGGGAGCGAGTGTCGCCACCCATAACCACCACGATAGCGGCAACTGCTGACAGGTTGGGCAATATCAGGCGCTTGTGCCATCATAGAGCCTTGTCGCATTACGCCACACCTGAGACCGCCGCCAGATCCACTCCGGCCGCCGCCCAGGTGCATCGTACACAGATCATGGGATGTTGCATGCATAAGTCTGCATTACTGTTTGGTACCTGCCTACTCGGGCTTTCCCTGTCCGGCTGCGCTTTTCTTCAGGACAACCAGGAATCGCAATCCACCTCGTCGCCTGATGACGCCACTGCATCATCCGCGGAACCGTCACCGGACATCCGTTATGCCGATTTTGAGCCGGAAGAACTGTACCTGCTGCTCTCCGGCGAGATAGCCGCCCAGCGGGGTCGATTTGACGTCACGCTTGTCAATTACATGAAGGCGGCACAGCAATCCCGCGACCTGGGCGTGATTGAGCGGACCATGCGCATTGCCCAGTCGCTGAACGCCGATAACGCACAGCAAAAGCTTGCAGAGCTGTGGCTGGATGTGGACCCCGACAACATACAGGCACATCGGATCTCCGCCATCCAGGCGGTAAAGAAGAACGAACTGGAAACCGCCCTGAGTCACATGGAGCAAATCATGGACCTGGGCGGCGACGCGGATTTCGACAGCCTTGCCGCCATGGCCGGCAACCTGCCGCTGGAACAACAGCAGGAACTACTCGACCTGTACCAGCAACTGGAGCAGCGCCATCCTCAAAATCCGGAGCTGCAGTACAGCATTGCCTTGTTGATGAAGGTGACGGGCGCCCCTCTGCAGGCCCTCGCCGAACTGGAGCCACTACTGGACAGTAAACCGGACTTCCAGCCGGCACTGATACTTAAAGGCGATCTGCTCTACCAGACCGACCAGAAACAGCAGGCCCTTGATCACCTGAGGGCAAATACACGGCAATTCCCTGGCAATCGCCAGATGGGAACACTCTATGGCCGCATGCTGATTGGCGAAGGTGAGCTGCAAGCCGCCCAGAACGAATTCCGACGGCTGGTCAAACGCTTCCCCGACGTTCCCGGACTGCGACTCTCCCACGCCCTGGTCGCACTTGAAAACGATCAGATCGCACTGGCCGAGGAAGAACTGACACGCCTGATCGAACAAGGCCATCATAGTGATGAGGCTCATTACTACCTCGGGCGGATTGCCGACGAGGAAGACGAAAACGAGCAGGCCATCGGCTACTACAGAAATGTCGAGAAAGGTAACTATTATTTCCCGGCCCTGGCCCGTGCCAGTGAACTCATGGCGGAACAGGGAGAGCTGGACGAAGCCCTGGCCGACATTCGCGAGATCCGGAACAATAACCCTGAACAGGAAGAGAATTTCCGCCTGCTGGAAATCAACCTCCTGCTGGATAGAGACCATGATGAGCGAGCTCTCCAGGCGGCCAATGAAGCTTTGGAATCTTTCCCTGGCAATGTCCGCATTCGTTATGCCCGTGCCATGCTGCTGGATTCCATGGATAAGCCAGAGCAGGCCGAGGCTGACTTGAGAAAGATCATCGAGGAGCAGCCCGACAACGCCGTGGCGCTCAACGCGCTGGGTTATATCCTTACTACCCGAACGGACCGACTCGACGAAGCCAGGGACTATATAGAAAGGGCCCTCGCCATCGACCCGGAAAACCCGGCCATACTCGACAGTATGGGCTGGGCACTGTACCTGCAGGGCAACACCAACGAAGCGCTGGACTACCTCTCACAGGCATGGGAAGCCTACGCCGACCCAGAGGTAGCCGCTCACTACGGCGAGGCGCTCTGGCAAACCGGCAAGCGGGAACAGGCCCGCACGATCTGGAAAGAAGGTCTCGAGCAGGACCCGGACCACCCGATACTGACCGAAACCCTTGAGAGGCTGACCGGGGAGCCGTCCCTGTGAAATTATCGGTTATCGCGCTGACGTTCACCGCCCTGATCCTGAGCGGCTGTAGTTCACTGACGGTTGATCCACTCCCCGAAGGCCTGACCGAACAGCCACCGGCCAACTGGAGCAAAACCAGTGCCCGGCGCGACCAGCTTCAACACTGGGAACTGACCGGTAAGCTAGCCGTTCGCCAGCCCTCGGACAGCGGCACCGCCGTCATCAACTACTGGAAGCAGGACCGGGAAGCCTACGAACTGGCACTGTCATCGTCGTTCCTTGGCATGGGCCGCACCACCCTTGAAGGCGTACCCGGCTTCATCGAGCTTACACTCCCGAACGGTGAGCGCTATCAGTCCGGCGACCCGGAATCCCTGGTCAACGCCGCTACCGGCTGGCTACTTCCCATTGACAGCCTGGCCTGGTGGATACGGGGCCTGCCCGGCCCTGACGGGGACTTCCGGCTGTTCTTCGACGACAAGGGTCAACTGGCCGTCATACGCCAACTGGGCTGGGAGATCCGTTACGACCGCTGGCAAGCATTCATAGAGGGCTACCCTCATCTGCCCGCCCGTATCACGGCGGTCAAGGGCGAGAAGCGCGTGAGGGTGGTGGTTACCAGCTGGAACCAGACCGATGGAGACAGCCGGTGAACAGCCTGGTTCTGCCCTCCCCGGCAAAACTGAACCTCTTCCTGCACATACTTGGGCGCCGACCGGATGGCTACCATGAACTGCAAACCCTGTTTCAGTTCCTGAATTATGGCGACACTCTGACCCTGACCGCACGCACGGATGGCAGAATCGTCCTTGAAAACCCCTTGCCCGGGGTCCCCGACGACGACAACCTGGTTGTCCGTGCAGCGCGGCAACTGGCGGCAACTGCAGACCATACGATCCCCGGCGTCAGTATTGCAGTCGACAAGCAGCTGCCCATGGGCGGCGGACTGGGGGGCGGCAGCTCCAATGCCGCTACCACCCTGCTGGGACTGAACCGGCTATGGAATCTCAACCGCTCCCTGGACGAGCTGGCAGAGCTGGGCCTGAGCCTGGGTGCCGATGTGCCCGTGTTCGTGCGCGGACATGCCGCCTGGGGTGAAGGCGTAGGCGAACAACTCACCAACGCCAACCCACCAGAAGACTGGTTCCTGGTTATAAAACCACCTTGCGATATAAGCACCAAAGAGATTTTTTCCGAGCAAGGGTTGACAAGGGATACCCCCGGAATCAAAATAGCGCCCGCTTTTGAGGGAGACGCCTCGAGGTACCGAAACGACTGTGAGGATGTAGTTCGAAGACTGTATCCTGAGGTTCATCAAAGCCTGGAGTGGCTTGCACAATTCGGACCTGCAAGATTAACCGGAACCGGGGCTTGCATATTTGGACGTTTCCCGACAGAATCCGCAGCCCGGATCATCTGGGAAAGCAAACCCTCCGGCATCACGGGGTTCGTAGCTCAAGGGGTGAACATTTCACCACTTCACAAAAAGCTGACAGAGCTGAAATGATGCCAAAAAAGCACGATACTGGGGTGTCGCCAAGTGGTAAGGCAACGGGTTTTGATCCCGTCATGCGCAGGTTCGAATCCTGCCACCCCAGCCACCTTTCTCCCGCTTCTTCTGAATCAAACGCCGATACCGAGAAGGATGCCGTCGTGTCCAAACTGATGATTTTTACTGGCAACGCCAACCCGGAGCTTGCCAAGGCCATCGCCCAGAAACTCCACATTCCCATGGGCCAGGCCACCGTTGGAACCTTCAGCGATGGTGAAACCACCGTTGAAATCAACGAAAATGTTCGCGGGCATGATGTCTTCATCATTCAGCCCACCTGCAACCCCACCAACGATAACCTGATGGAACTGATCGTGATGGCCGACGCACTGCGCCGTGCATCCGCCACCCGGGTTACCGCGGTTATCCCCTACTATGGCTACGCCCGCCAGGATCGCCGTGTTCGTTCCACCCGCGTTGCCATCAGTGCCAAAGTGGTTGCAGACATGATTTCCAGCATCGGCGTTGACCGGGTCCTGACTGTTGACCTGCACGCCGACCAGATCCAGGGCTTTTTTGACGTCCCGGTGGACAACATCTACGCCACCCCTGTCATGCTCGAAGACATTGAAAAGCAGCGTTTTGAGAACTTTATCGTCGTCTCCCCGGACGTCGGCGGCGTTGTTCGCGCTCGCGCTGTGGCCAAACGCCTGGATGACGCCGACCTGGCCATCATCGACAAACGCCGCCCCAAGGCCAATGTGTCGCAGGTCATGCACATCATCGGCGATGTAAAAGACAAGACCTGCATCCTGGTGGACGACATCATCGACACCGCCGGCACTCTCTGCAAGGCCGCCAATGCCCTGAAGGAACATGGAGCCGCTCGAGTGGTCGCCTATATCACCCACCCTGTCCTTTCAGGCCCGGCGGTTGACAACCTCAACGCCTCTGAACTGGATGAACTGGTTGTCTGCGATACCATCCCACTGGGTGACAAAGCGCGTAATTGTGATAAGATCCGCATCCTCACTATGGCTGGGCTGCTTGCGGAATCCATTCGTCGCGTCAGCAACGAAGAGTCTATCAGCGCGATGTTTGAGAACGCCTGATCAGCTAACCGCCTGATTTAGTGAAAAGAATCCAGACCGGGAGCCCAGTGGGCTCCCGGTCTGTTTAGTCCGCCGGAAAAACGTCCGGCATGTCGAAAATGTCACCGGTTCAGGACCTGGTCGCGGGCCGCTCTGGTGAAAATTGAGGTTATAACCATGTCTCAGGAATTTCTTATCGAAGCATTTCCTCGTGGCGATCAGGGGAGAGGTGCGAGCCGCCGCCTGCGTCGTGAGGAGCGTAAAATTCCGGCCATCATTTATGGCGGAAAGAAAGAAGCCGTTTCGATCTCCATCTGGCACAACGAGCTGAAAAAAGCTCTGGAAAACGAAGCCTTCTTCTCTCACGTTCTGACCATCGAACTGGAAGGCAAGAAAGAAAGCGTGATCCTGAAGGATCTCCAGCGTCACCCATACAAGCCGCTGTTGACCCACGCTGACTTCCTGCGCGTTGACAAGGACCACGAAATCCACGTTAACGTACCGCTGCACTTCCTGAACGAAGAATCTGCACCGGCTATCAAGCTCCAGGGCGGCGTTGCCAACCACCAGATCAACGAGGTGGAAGTCATCTGTCTGCCGCAGAACCTGCCTGAGTTCCTCGAAGTCGACATGGCTGAAGTGGAAATGGACCAGGTTGTTCACCTGAGCGACCTCAAACTGCCGAAAGGCGTTCGTGTTGCTGCTCTGCTCCAGGGTGAAGACCACGACCTGCCGGTTGTTGCCATCCATAAGCCGCGCGGCGCCAAGGTTGACGACGAAGCCGAAGAGGGTGAGGAAGGCGAAGAAGGCGAAGACAAGGAGTAATCGCTCCTTTACGGATGAGGGCAACGGTAGATGGCACAGGATATCCTCATGGTGGTGGGACTGGGTAACCCCGGTCCCGACTATGCGAATACCCGCCATAACGCCGGCGCCCTGTTCGTCGAAGCACTGGCCCGTGAAACGGGCCAGTCGCTCCGCCCCGAAAAGAAATACCACGGGCTCTACGCCCGAATTCAGCTTCAGGGTCTCGACCTGCATCTGCTGAACCCTTCCACGTATATGAACCGCAGCGGCCTCTCCATCAAGGCACTGGCGGACTTCTTCAAGATTCAGCCCCAACAGATTCTGGTTGCGCACGACGAGCTGGACATCCCTCCCGGTACCGCCAGGTTCAAGAAAAGCGGCGGACACGGCGGACACAACGGCCTGCGGGACACCATTGCCCACCTGGGCACCAACGAGTTCCAGAGACTTCGTATCGGCATAGGTCACCCCGGCGACAGCCGCAGGGTTACCGGTTACGTCCTCGGACGCCTGGGAAAGCAGGAAACCGAAGAGCTGAATGCGGTCATCGACGAGATCATCCGGGTACTTCCTGACGCCGCCAGCGGCAAACTTCCCGCGGCAATGAATCGCTTGCACAGCTTCAAACCGGTATAATCCGGCCAAATTTTTCATACCCAGCAGAGGCATTCCATGGGATTTAACTGCGGCATCGTAGGCCTGCCCAACGTGGGCAAATCCACCCTGTTCAACGCGCTGACCAAATCCGGCATCGGTGCGGAAAACTTCCCCTTCTGCACCATTGAGCCTAACGCCGGCGTCGTGGCCATGCCCGACCCCCGCCTGAACAAGCTCGCCGACATCGTGAAGCCGGAAAAGGTCGTGGCAACCACGATGGAGTTCGTGGATATTGCAGGCCTTGTAGAAGGCGCCTCGAAAGGCGAAGGCCTGGGCAACCAGTTCCTGGCCAACATCCGCCAGACCGACGCCATTGCCCATGTGGTGCGCTGTTTTGAGGATGACAACGTCATTCACGTTGCCAACAAGATTGATCCGGCTTCGGATATAGAAATCATTAACACCGAACTGGCCCTGGCCGATCTGGAAACCGTGGAAAAAGCCATCAAACGGGTACAGCGCGTGGCCAAGAGCGGCGACAAGGAAGCCAAGGCCCAGCTCGAAATGTTTGAAAAGCTGCTGCCGGTGCTGAACGAAGGCAAACCGGTGCGCAGCATGAACCTCGACAAGGACCAGATGGCGCTGATCCGTGAGCTCTGCCTGCTCACCGTCAAGCCCACCATGTACATTGCCAACGTCAGCGAAGACGGGTTCGAGAACAACCCTTACCTGGACACCGTGAAAAAGATTGCGGAATCCGAGAACGCGGTTGTCGTGCCTATCTGTAACAAGATTGAAGCCGAAATCTCCGAACTGGAAGACGACGAGAAATCCATGTTCCTGGAAGAAATGGGCATGGACGAACCTGGCCTGGACCGGGTAATTCGCGGCGGCTACGGCCTGCTGAACCTTCAGACCTACTTCACCGCAGGGGTGAAGGAAGTCCGCGCCTGGACGGTAAAAGTGGGCGCTACCGCACCACAGGCGGCAGGCGTGATCCATACCGACTTCGAACGCGGCTTCATCCGCGCCGAAGTGGTGAGCTACGACGACTTCGTCAAGTACAACGGCGAAGCCGGAGCCAAGGAGGCCGGCAAGTGGCGTCTTGAGGGCAAGGAATACATCGTCCAGGACGGCGACGTTGTCCACTTCCGGTTCAATGTCTGACCGCGCTGGAGCGTTTTGACGGTGAGTCTCCTGCCAGCATGCTGCAGTACCCCGACTGACCGGTGGCCCTGGCCGCACTCCTTGCCAGGGCTTGAACTGATCAGCCTGGACTTTGATCCAGACAATCTCAAACCGGACGATTTTACGATCAGTGACATCGTCCCACCACCGTCCGTGGAAAGGGCTGTTGCCAAACGCCAGGCGGAATACCTGGCCGGCCGTTTCTGCGCCCGTGAAGGCTTGCTGCGCGCCACGGGGCAACCGGTGGTACCGGCCCTCGGCGATGACCGGGCGCCGGTATGGCCAACTGGCTGTGTAGGCTCAATCACCCACACCCAGGGGTGGGCTGCTGCGGTTATTGGCCAGCAACAGGACTACGCCGGGCTCGGCCTTGATGCGGAAATCATCATGCCCGATGAACGCGCCCTGCCGCTTTGCCGGCAGATATTGACGCCTTCTGAGCAGGAGCGATTCAGTGCCGAGCTGGCCAGTCAGGCGGGTTTTTTTATTACCCTCGCATTTTGCCTCAAGGAAACGCTCTTCAAAGCACTTTACCCCCTTGTTCAACAGCGATTCTACTTTGAACACGCAGAAGTTCTGTCCTGGCATCCCGACGGCAGCGCCCGATTGCGCCTGCTCAAAACTCTGTCACCGGAATGGGCATCGCACACTGAACTGGACGCGTGGTTTATCCGGGAAGAGCATCGGCTTGTCAGCCTGATAGTGGTTCCGGCCTACTGACATTCTGCTTCCGACGCGTAACGTCAGACGCTATAAGTAAGACTTTCAGGCAGCTTTGCCCCTTTGGGCGGCCGATCAATATGAGGGCAGTTCTCACACAATTCCAACCCTGGCAAGCGGTAGCGTATACAGCATTGTCGACGCTGCCGTAACGGAGAGGGGCCCACGTTACGCGGAATATACCGCACGGGACGGTACATCGGGTTTCGCTGCCCGTCTGGCCAATACTCGGACTCTATCAGCCGCTGTCCATCTTCCAGGCGAGTCAACGGCACGCCCTTTTGCGCCAATGCGCCCACCAGCCACTCAATGTAGTTCGCAGCATTGTTCCAGAGCACCTTGCGAGACAATTTAACCTGGCGACTCCATCCCACAATTAAGGGCTCGAAGTTACTCTCCAGGAGCTCTCCAAAGCGCTCAAACGGGCTCACTGGCACCCGCTCAAAGGGGCGACCTTCATCTGGAATACGAAAAGCCTCAGGAAGACCATCGCAGCCCAGAATAACCTCAAGCGTGTCGAGACCGACCGGCAATTCCCGACCTAACACGAGGTTGGCCGTTATCGTCGGAATAACGAGCTTTGCAAAATAGGTGCGCGACCATTGGGAAAGCAATGCACGGTCATCGTCACCAGGTTGCGAACGACGATAACACTCCAACAACCACGACAAGCCATCCTCCGTAACCAGATCCCGCGCCGGTGTAGCGGGGCGCGTATCGTCGGGCAGCACCAGGATGGACCGGTAGTACTCAAAGTCACCAACAAACAGCGGCGCAAGCGCGGGAATGGTCATGGATAAAACAACGAAAGTGGTTAAATGGCCGGAAAGGCCCGCTAATACGAGCGGACTTATAATGATAATGATTGTCATTATAGGTTTTTTTGGTTCCCGAGCAAGGGCCAACCATCACAATCCAAAATATCCGAACACACAAAACCTAAAAGAGGGTTGACAGTACCGGGTAAAATCCAGAAAATACGCGCCTCGTTTGGAGCTCATCCAGAACGAATTTGGCAAGGTAGCTCAGTTGGTTAGAGCACGGCACTCATAATGCCGGGGTCGGCGGTTCGACTCCGCCCCTTGCTACCAGAATTTAAAAGGTCGCGACTCACGTCGTGACCTTTTTTCGTTTCGGGGACGTCCCCGCCCTGTCTCTTATACACATCTCCG
>CAJXOQ010000077.1 GCA_913057975.1 uncultured Marinobacter sp. | reverse complement strand
GTTGGAGATTTGAGGAAAGCTGCTCCTAGTACGAGAGGACCGGAGTGGACGAACCGCTGGTGTTCGGGTTGTGTCGCCAGACGCATTGCCCGGTAGCTATGTTCGGATAGGATAACCGCTGAAAGCATCTAAGCGGGAAGCCCCTTCCAAGATGAGATCTCCCTGGACCCTTGAGGTCCCTGAAGAGCCGTTCAAGACCAGGACGTTGATAGGTCGGGTGTGTAAGCGCTGCGAGGCGTTGAGCTAACCGATACTAATTGCTCGTGCGGCTTGACTATATAACACCCAAGACAATTGCGGATAACGCAAGAGCCATCGCGCTCAACAGAAATCAACATCACATCGTTCTACCTCTCGTCCACCCAGTGATCAACCGTTTTGCCTGACGACCATAGCGGTCTGGAACCACCTGATCCCATCCCGAACTCAGCCGTGAAACAGACCAGCGCCGATGGTAGTGTGGCTTCTGCCCATGTGAGAGTAGGTCATCGTCAGGCTCTTAATACCAAAACCCCCGCGGCTTCGCCGACGGGGGTTTTTTATTGCCTGTAAAAAACTAACGAACAATAACCTATAGTGGTGCGGTGCCGCCCAGATTGCTCAGTATTGGTGCGTTGTTTAAGGGATGTCGCCTCTGGTGGCGTCCCAACGTATTGTTTTTAAAAGTTAAAAGTATGATGGAATATATATTGCATATGTGTCTGGTCTAGATTTAGGCTCCAACAGGTACCGGCAACGACGCCGCTAGAAGGAAGTGAAGGTGTCGGCCATTCCTGTTTTGCTTTGATAGTTCGCCACACTTGGCCCCTCCCTTAGAACCTTCCTCACGATCTGTTGGCAAATTCCGCATGTTTACAGGCCAACGTATGAGCGATACCTCTTTTCGATTCTTTTCTTTCGTAGGAAGGATCAAAGTTCTTCACCTGAGTTGGGTAGCGTTTTTTATAAGCTTCCTGGTCTGGTTTAATCACGCCCCCCTAATGTCTTCTATTCGAGATCAGTTCGGGTTGTCAGCCTCGGAAGTAAATACCTTGTTGCTGCTCAACGTGGCATTGACGATACCAGCTAGAATTCTTATCGGTATGTTAGTGGATGCACTTGGCCCCCGCCGTGTGTATAGCCTGGTCCTTGTTGTTTCAGGACTTCTCTGTATCGCATTTTCACTCTCCACAACCTTTGAACAGCTCGCAGTGACCCGATTCTTGTTGGGCTTTGTTGGTGCGGGATTTGTTGTGGGTATCCGTCTGATAAGTGAATGGTTCCCGGCGAAGGAGCTGGGGCTGGCTGAGGGTATCTATGGCGGTTGGGGTAACTTTGGAGCTGCGTTTGCCGGGCTTTCATTGCCGGCACTCGCGCTGTGGTTCGGTGGCGATAACGGATGGCGCTGGGCGGTAGGCACGACCGGCGTTATCGCGATTATCTATGCGGCGGTTTTCTTCATCCTGGTTCGCGATACTCCAAAAGGTTCGACTTACTTCAAGCCAAAGCGGGGCGGTGCGATGGAAGTAACCAGCAAGGGAGATTTTGTGCTTTATGTGGTAATGAACCTGCCGCTGTTCTTTGCTTTGGCGTTGATCGTTTGGCAACTGGGGCCCTATAAGCTCGGTATGCTGGGGGCTCCGACAACCTATCTTCTTTATGGTGCGATAGGGGCGATGGCGGCGGTCCAGTTCTTGCGGATTTGGCAGATAAACGGTCACGTCTTTCAAAGGCCTGTGCCGGCATTTGATCGTTACCCGTTCAAGCAGGTAGCGCTTCTAAATCTCGTATATATGGCGAGCTTCGGATCGGAACTGGCGGTGGTCTCCATGTTACCGCTGTACTTCCTGGATACGTTTGATATCTCTCCCATGTTGGCAGGGATGCTCGGCGGGAGTTTTGCTCTGATGAACCTGTTTGGGCGCCCCGGCGGCGGCTACCTTGCGGACCGCTATGGTCGGAAACTGATTACGATACTGATGCTGGCCGGAATCGCAGTTGGGTACTTCTTCATGGCAAGGATTGATAGTAGTTGGCCTTTGCCATTGGCTGTCGCTCTGGTTGTGCTCTGCTCGATTTTTGTGCAAGGCGGATGCGGCGCCGTGTATGCGTCGGTGCCGTTGGTGAAGCGTCGTCTGACTGGCCAGGTTGCGGGGATGGCAGGTGCCTACGGTAACGTAGGGGGTGTTGTCTTCCTGGTTGTATTGGCCCTGGTGCCCTCAGAGCAGTTCTTCCTGGTGTTGGGGGCAATTGCTCTGGCAATCATGACCCTGGTGATGATCTTCATGGATGAACCTGATCCGCAAACAAGCGAGGTAATGCCGGATGGTTCGGTCAGAATGATTGACGTAACGTGAGTGGTCGCCTCCAGTTACAGGCCGGCCAATACAGTACCGCCGGCCGGAAACCCGAGAATCAGGATAGTTTGGGGATTCGCTATCCGGAAGGCGAGCCCCTCGTTCTCAAGGGTGTTGCTGCTGTTATTGCCGATGGAGTGAGTGCTTCCGCCGCGGGCCGTGAAGCGGCTGAGACCTGCGTAAAAGGATTTCTGCACGACTACTACAGTACGCCGGACTCCTGGGCCGTTGAAACTGCGGCCGGTCGTGTCCTTGGGGCCTTGAATCGATGGTTGCACGGTCGTGGTCTCGCCGGCCATGCAGATGCCCATGCGATGGTGTGTACTTTTAGCGGTGTCGTCATCAAGAATAATCGAGCCTATGTATTTCATGTGGGGGATAGCAGGGTTTGCCTTGTTCGAAACGGCGAACTGGAATGCCTGACCAGAGATCATCATGCCGTTGTAGGCGCCGATAGAGGCGCGCTGACAAAAGCTATGGGTGCAGAGCTGAATGTCGAAATTGATGTATTCCGGGCAAACCTTCTGCCCGGTGATTGTTTGTTATTGACCACTGACGGTGTGCACGGGTATCTCGATCCAGTCGTTATGGCCGGACTTGCAGCGGAGGGTGACGCGGATGAGGTCGCCAGGGCGCTGGTGGACGCAGCCTATTCCGCTGGGAGTCCAGACAACTTGAGTGCTCAGGTACTTAATATTGAGCACCTGCCGGTGGAAGACGTTGAGGCTCATTATGAACGGCTGACGTCACTGGCATTCCCGCCGCCATTGGAACCCGGGCAAAGGCTCGACGGTTATCGGATCGTCAGGGAAATCCATGCCAGCCGCCGCACCCAGGTTTACCTTGCCAGCCCCGACGCCGGCGGTGAGCCGGTGATTATCAAAACGCCGTCGCCGAACTTTGTGGATGATCCGGCTTATATCGACCGTTTTCTCAACGAGTGCTGGGTGGGGCGCCGTGTAAACAGTCCTCATATTGTCCGGTTTATTGAGCCGCCTCAGCACCGACACTTTCTTTATTGTGTCACCGAATATGTTCAGGGACCGACGCTACGCGAGTGGATGAACGACAACCCGCTGCCAACGCCTGCCGACGTGCGGAATCTTATTCAGCAGATTGCCATCGGCTTACGGGCTCTGCACCGTCTTGAAATGGTGCACCAGGATCTCAAGCCAGAAAACGTACTGATTGCCAGAGACGGGGCAGTTAAAATCATTGACCTGGGCGCGGTACGAATTCGCGGGATTGAGGAGATTGATGTGCCGTGGGGGCAGGAGGGCTGCCTGGGAACCGAGAGCTACGCTGCGCCGGAGTGCCTTGAAGGTGATCGAGCAACACCGGCCTCTGACCGCTATTCCCTGGCGGTGATTGCCTATGAGCTGTTGACCGGTCAGCTTCCCTATGCAAAACCTCCCAGGCCTTCCGTCCGTCGACGTTTGCGCTACCGCAGCATACGCGAATTCAACCCGGACCTACCGGTATGGCTGGATGCCTGCCTGCAACGCTCTGTCTCCTTTAGGTCGGAGTCGAGATACCCTTCGCTCTCGGAATTCCTGCAGGATCTCGGGCATCCCAACCCGGCGCTGACGCCCACTGTATGGCGCCCACTTGTTGACCGTGTGCCACCGGAAAACTGGCGCTTCATCGCGGTTATCTCTCTGGTGCTCAACGGTTTGCTGCTCTGGCTGGCCTGGATGAACATCGTGGGCTAAACGCTATACCCGCCCCGTCGGCACCGCAATCGATGATATACTCCTTTAGAAACTGGTCTTCAGTTGCCCCGATGGAGAGCGCAATGCCTGCGAACAATCACCTGGTTATTTTTGACACAACATTGCGTGACGGTGAGCAAAGCCCCGGCGCAACGATGACAAAGGCGGAGAAACTGCGCATTGCCCGCATTCTCGAGAAGCTGAGGGTTGACGTCATAGAGGCGGGTTTTGCGATCGCCAGCCAGGGTGACTTCGAGGCGGTAAAGTCGATTGCGGAGTCTATCAAGGAATCTACCGTTTGTAGCCTTGCCAGGGCGCTGGACAAGGACATTGATCGTGCCGCGGAGGCCATAAGGCCGGCCGAGCGCGGACGTATCCATACCTTTATTGCGACGTCTCCGATTCACATGCAGTACAAGCTGCAGATGCAGCCGGATGACGTGGTTGAGCAGGCCGTCAGATCCGTTAAGCGTGCCCGCAGTCATGTAGACGACGTTGAATTTTCCTGCGAAGACGCCGGTCGGTCAGAACTGGATTTTATGTGCCGCATTATCGAAGCGGCAATCAAGGCCGGAGCAACAACCATCAATATTCCGGATACAGTGGGCTATGCCATTCCGGAACAGTTTGGGGAGACCATCCGTCAGTTGCTGAACCGTGTTCCGAATGCCGACAAAGCCGTGTTCTCCGTTCACTGTCACAACGACCTCGGGCTTGCGGTTGCAAACTCCCTTGCTGCTGTTAGCAGCGGCGCCCGACAGGTGGAATGCACCATCAACGGGCTCGGCGAGCGCGCAGGAAACGCTTCTCTTGAAGAGCTTGTGATGGCGGTTCGTACCCGTCAGGATCTTTACACCATCGACACCCGGGTAGATGCTCAGCACATTGTGCCTGCCTCTCGACTGGTATCGACCATCACCGGCTTTCCGGTACAACCTAACAAGGCGATCGTTGGCGCAAACGCCTTTGCCCACGAATCGGGTATCCATCAGGATGGCGTCCTGAAGCATCGGGAAACCTACGAAATCATGCGGGCTCAGGATGTGGGCTGGCACACCAACAGTCTGGTGCTGGGCAAACATTCCGGTCGCAATGCTTTCCGTTCCCGTCTGTTGGAACTCGGTATCCAGTTTGAAACCGAAACAGAGCTGAATGAAGCCTTTACCAGGTTCAAGGCGCTGGCTGATCTCAAGCATGAGATTTTCGATGAAGACCTTCAGGCGATTGCCAGCGATACCCGGCAGAAGGAAGAAGACGGCCGCTATGGGCTTGTTACCATGCAGGTGTGCTCTGAGACTGGTGTTATTCCCCGGGCTCGCTTGACCCTTCTGGTGGATGGCAGGGAGCACAAGGTAGAGGCTGAAGGCAGCGGGCCCGTTGACGCCACCTTCAAGGCCATTGAGTCTCTGGTAGACTCCGGCTGTAACCTGCAGCTCTATTCCGTAAACAACATTACCAGCGGTACTGATGCCCAAGGGGAAGTAACGGTACGCCTGGAGCGCGGTGGTCGAATTGTGAACGGCATCGGCGCCGATACCGATATCATTATCGCCTCCGCAAAGGCGTACATTGAGGCCCTGAACCTGATCAGCCGAGGCGGTGTACGACAGCACCCGCAGGGCGCTGATGTCTGAACAGGGTAGGCGAAGGAGGTTAGTACTAAGATGATGCCAGAGGCAGAGCGTCAATTTTACCTGGGCAAGGCGGGAATTCACCTCTGGTACGCCAGGAAAGCGTTACCCGGTGCCGCTCCGAGCCCTGAGTTCGCCTTTCCCGAGCATGATGAGCCGGAGCTGGACGCTGCCGCAATTGCGCCGCCTCCGGTTCCGGCGCGGCCGTCGGTTCCTCAGCGTAAGGTTGATGGTGTCGGCAAGGACCGAATCGCCGGCATTCAGGCGTTGATGGCCGACAACACGCCGGAACCTACTGACGTGCCGGTGCCCGAAAAAGCTCTGGAAACGCCGGTTGTCGCTGAGCCGGAGGCACCGGCCGACGTGTCGTCCGACAAAACATTGAACGCTGTTGGGGACTTGCCCCGTCAGATTCACGCCCACCTTGGATTCTGGTTCTCAGAGCGGCTTGTGCTGATCAGTGGTGTATCCGATCAGGCCAGCACGCGGCTTCAAGACACGCTGGCAAAAAACATCCTGGCAGCGGTCGGTGAAACCCGGATTGAGAAAGGGCGCGAGCTTCGCTGGCCGGTATTTAGAAATCTGCGAGTTCCCGGGAACAGTGCCGACAATTTCCGCGACACTCTTCATTCCCTGGCCAATGATTTCGGTGCCCGCAAAGTGGTGTTGCTCGGAGTGTTGGCCAACGATTCTCCGTCAGAAAGAGCTGTATTGCTTGACGATGCGCTGGGTGATGCCGCTGTCGACTTCTCCCATACTCTTGCCGAATTGGCTGCCGTGCCCGCTTACAAGCGTGAGCTCTGGCAGCAACTGAAGTCCACCGTCGGGGGCTGACTTGTGGGGCAGGATCTATACCGCAAAATAGAGAGCGCTGACCTCACGATCCGGGCGTTGCACCAGGAGGATCTGCCTGACGTCCTCAATATCGAAGCCCAGGGCTACTCCTTCCCCTGGAGCGAGTCCGTTTTTTTAGGATGCTTTCGGCCTGACTATCGGCTCTGGGCGCTCTCGTGGGGGCAGCGGCTCAGTGGATACGCCGTCGTGGCTTATATGGTGGGTGAAGCCCATTTGCTGAATCTGTGCGTGGCGCCGGCTAAACAAGGCAGTGGGGGAGGCCGCCGTTTGCTTCAGCACCTTGTGCTAGAGGCGGCGCGGGATGGCATGAGCCAGGTTTTGCTGGAGGTGCGCGCCAGCAACCACGCAGCAATTGATTTGTACGTAGCGGAAGGTTTTGACGTGATTGGTCGCAGGAAGGGCTACTATCCTGCGGGCCGCGAGCGAGAGGATGCACTGGTCATGGCATTACCCCTTGGCGGATAGTCCCTCAAAATTCCGCGGTTAGGTCGGGCACGCTCACAACGGATCCGGGTTCGCGTCAGTGCCTTAATATCCCTATAATGACGTCCGTTTTTTCAGTCTCTCCGAACCAGGTTGTTACCAATTATGACCAGCCTTGCCAGCGAAGTATCCCAGCGCCGTACGTTTGCGATTATCTCGCATCCGGATGCGGGTAAAACCACCATTACAGAGAAGGTTCTGCTGTTTGGGCAGGCCATCCAGAAAGCCGGCACGGTCAAGGGGAAGAAGTCGGGGCAGCACGCAAAATCCGACTGGATGGAGATGGAAAAGGAGCGTGGCATTTCCGTCACCACCTCGGTGATGCAATTCCCGTATGGCGGGCGCCTGGTCAACCTCCTGGATACGCCTGGTCACGAAGATTTCTCGGAAGATACCTACCGCACGCTAACAGCGGTGGACTCGTGTCTGATGGTGATCGACAGCGCCAAAGGTGTTGAGGAACGCACGATCAAGCTGATGGAAGTAACCCGACTGCGGGACACGCCAATATTGACCTTCATGAACAAGCTGGACCGTGATACGCGTGATCCTGTGGAGTTGATGGATGAGGTTGAGGATGTCCTCAAAATCGCCTGCGCACCGATTACCTGGCCCATCGGTATGGGGAAGAATTTTAAAGGTGTCTATCACCTGACCCGGGATGAAGTGATTCTGTATAAATCCGGCCAGGGCCATGCCATCCAGGAAAAACGGGTGATCCAGGGGCTCGAGAATCCTGAGCTGGATGAGGTCCTGGGAGGCTACGCTGGTGATCTCCGGGACGAGATTGAGCTGGTGAAAGGGGCGTCTCATGAGTTCGACCTGGAGGCCTTCCTCGCGGGCGAGCTCACGCCGGTGTTCTTTGGTACTGCGCTGGGCAATTTTGGAGTGGATCACATGCTTGATGGGTTGGTGGAGTGGGCTCCAACACCGCAACCGCGTGAAACCGATCAGCGATTGGTGAAACCGGAAGAGGATGTCTTCTCGGGCTTCGTGTTCAAGATTCAGGCAAATATGGACCCCCAGCACCGGGATCGAGTGGCTTTTTTAAGGATCGTGTCAGGGCGTTACAATCAAGGCATGAAAGCGCGTCATGTGAGGATCGGCAAAGAGGTTCGTTTTTCCGATGCGCTGACCTTCATGGCAGGCGACCGGGAGCATGCGGGAGAGGCGTTCGCCGGCGATATTATCGGCCTTCACAATCACGGCACCATCCAGTTGGGGGATACTTTCACTGGCGGTGAGGATATGAAATTTACCGGCATCCCCAATTTCGCACCGGAACTGTTCCGTCGTATTCGCCTGAAGGACCCGCTCAAGTCCAAGCAGTTGCAAAAGGGCTTGATCCAGCTTGCGGAAGAGGGCGCGGTGCAGGTTTTTCGCCCGCTTCGAAACAACGACCTGATCGTGGGAGCGGTGGGTGTCCTGCAGTTTGATGTGGTGGTCAGTCGGCTCAAGAGTGAATATAAGGTAGAGGCGGTGTATGAGCCGATAAATGTCGCAACGGCACGCTGGGTAACGGCCTCTGATGAGCGTAAACTGGATGAGTTCGAGCGCAAGGCTAACGATTTCCTGGCTCTGGATGGCAGCGACCGACTGGCCTACATCGCGCCAACGATGGTCAACCTGCAATTGGCCCAGGAGCGCTATCCTGAGATCAGCTTCCATAAAACACGGGAGCACTAGTAGGCAGGAGTGAGTGGATGCGACTCATTGATGCTCATTGCCATTTTGACTTCCCTGAGTTTGATGGGCGTCGCAAGGCAGTGCTTGAGGACGCTCGCAGCGGTGGTCTGTCGAATCTCGTTATTCCCGGCGTTCGACGGCCCGACTGGAGCAGGGTGAGTCGCATTGCATCGGAATACGATGGGCTCTACTACTGTCTCGGAATCCATCCCTGGTATGTGGCTGAGCATACCGCCGACGACTTATGCGCATTGCAAGGCTTGCTCGAAGACCGTCCAGGTCATTGTGTAGCCTTGGGGGAGTGTGGCCTGGATAGGCTCCACGGTGACATGCGAGACCAGTACGCCTTGTTTGAAGGGCAGGTAGATATTGCTGCGCTATTGCATTTGCCGCTGGTTATTCACTCCGTTAAGACCCACGACGAGGTTTATGAGGTGCTGCGGCGCAAACGCTTTTCAGGGCGGGTGTTGGTGCACGGATTTTCGGGCAGCTACGAGCAGGCTACCAAGCTGATTGATCTCGGTTGTTTCATCGGTGTCGGTGGTGTCATTACCCATCAGCGAGCCCGAAAGACCCGGGATACCATCGCCCGGTTGCCCGTTGACGCGCTGATCCTGGAGACGGACGCGCCTGATATGGCGCCAGCGGGTGTCGAGGCGGGGCATAATTCGCCTGCCTTCCTGCCGGCGATACTTGCCGCTCTGGCAAGTTTGCGGAATTCGGGGCCTGAAGAGCTGGCGCAATCGCTGCTCCGTAACGCGCAGCGGCTGTATGGTTGGAACGAAAACGGCGCTTCTGAGCGTTAGGGTGATGCACGTGACGAACAAAGGCGATTTCGGTGCCTTGGTTGGTGACCCTGCTCCACGATGCCAACGGTGATACGTGAATAACGAAACAGCCCTTTTCAGGGTTGGCTTTCTTTTTGGGTTCGGATATACTTCGCGCCCTGGCTTTTCAAGGCGATGTCATCATCTCAGCCCCGAATGATGTCACTGCCGCATAACATACAGGTAAAGAACCTCCTCCGGATGCCGAGCATTTACCGGTGGTGGTTTTTAACGTTTCTTATATAGCGTTCAAGGCGGAATCAATGAAGACTCTGAGTGCGAAACCAGAAACAGTAACACGTGACTGGTACGTTGTAGACGCAGCCGGCAAGACGCTGGGTCGTCTGTCAACTGAAATCGCCCGTCGTCTGCGGGGCAAGCATAAGCCTGAGTACACCCCTCACGTCGACACTGGTGATTACATTGTGGTTATCAATGCCAGTCAGGTGCGGGTTACCGGCAAAAAAGCATTTGACAAGATGTACTACAGTCACACCGGCTTTCCGGGTGGAATCAAGTCCATCAACTTCGAGAAGCTGGTCGACAAGGCTCCTGAGCAAATCATCCAGAAGTCTGTTAAAGGCATGCTTCCGAATGGCCCGCTTGGCCGTGCCATGTTCAAGAAGCTGAAAATTTATGCCGGCGCTGAGCATCCTCATGCAGCCCAGCAGCCCAAAGAACTCGACATTTAACGGAAGGCGGATATGTCTGTAGCACAAAATTACGGTACTGGTCGCCGCAAGACATCCACGGCTCGGGTTTTCATCAAGCCGGGAAGCGGTAACATCTCTATCAACGGTCGTTCCATTGAGCAGTTTTTCGGTCGCGAAACTCTGCGGATGATTGTTCGTCAGCCCCTCGTGGTTGCCGAATCCGCGGATCGTTTCGATATCAATATCACTGTTAAGGGTGGTGGTATCAGTGGTCAGGCGGGCGCTATTCGTCACGGTCTGACTCGCGCCCTGATGGATTACGATGAAACGCTGCGCCCTGCGCTGCGTAAAGCGGGTTACGTTACCCGTGACGCTCGTGAAGTGGAGCGTAAGAAAGTTGGTCTGCGGAAGGCGCGTAAGCGTCCTCAGTTCTCCAAGCGTTAAAAATCGCTGGAGCAGATCCGAAAAAACCCGGTCTATTGGCCGGGTTTTTTGTTGTCTGGGAAGTCAGTTTCGAACAGGCTTGAGACAGGTAATGGCCCGGCTCAAAGCCTTTCCGACTTGTAAGGGCAGGGTAATTTCATTACCATTTGAGCGCTTATAATTTTAGGTTGAGAGAAGTCCTTTTCGATGTGCAGTTTCCCTGTAAGCAGGGCTGTATGTCGCCTGATGGGAGATAACCATAATGAGTAATGGCGACGTGAGCCAAGGCAGGCGCCGATTTTTGATCGGTGCCACGTCTGTGGTGGGTGGTGTCGGCGTCGTCGGTGCGGCCGTGCCTTTCGTAGCATCCTGGAATCCCAGTGCCAAAGCGGAAGCAGCCGGTGCACCGGTCACCGTCAATGTCAGTAAACTGGAGCCAGGTCAGCAAATGACCGTCAAATGGCGCGGTAAGCCGGTGTGGGTTATTCGCCGCACCGAAGAGATGAACGAAAACATTCTCGAGCTGAATGACCGGGTGAAGGATCCTCTTTCCAAGGAAGCGGACCAACCTGCCTACATCGAAGGCGAGCTCCGGGCGATCAAGGACGAGTACGCTGTTCTCGTTGGTATCTGTACCCATCTGGGCTGCTCTCCCCAGTTCAGGCCAGAAGTTGCTCCAGCCGATCTCGGGGAAGACTGGCTCGGTGGCTTCTATTGTGCGTGTCACGGCTCCCGCTACGACCTTGCCGGGCGTGTCTATCCGAATATGCCGGCACCCAGAAATCTGGATGTGCCTCCCTATCGCTTTGACGACGAGAACACCGTGACCGTCGGTCTGGATCCTGAGGGGGCCGCATAATGAACAAGTTAGTGAGCTGGGTAGACGAACGTCTTCCGATTGTCGACGCGTGGAACAAGCACGTTGGCAAGTATTACGCGCCCAAGAACTTCAACATGTGGTACTTCTTTGGTTCGCTGGCGATGTTGGTGCTGGTGAATCAGCTCGTGACCGGTATCTGGCTGACCATGAGCTATAACCCCACAGCGGAAGGTGCGTTCGCGTCAGTTGAATACATCATGCGTGATGTTGAGTGGGGTTGGTTGCTTCGATACCTGCACTCCACCGGCGCTTCCGCGTTCTTCGTGGTGGTTTATCTCCACATGTTCCGTGGCTTGATGTACGGCTCTTATCAAAAGCCGCGCGAGCTGATCTGGATCTTTGGTATGCTGATTTACCTGGTTCTGATGGCCGAAGCATTCATGGGTTATCTGCTGCCCTGGGGTCAGATGTCCTACTGGGGTGCGCAGGTGATCGTAAACCTGTTTGGCGCCATTCCGGTCATTGGCGATGATCTGTCGCTGTGGATCCGCGGTGACTACCTGATCTCTGGTATTACCCTGAACCGATTCTTTGCATTGCATGTCGTCGCATTGCCAATCGTTCTGCTTGGTTTGGTGGTGCTGCACATTCTTGCGCTGCACGAAGTTGGCTCCAACAACCCTGACGGTATTGATATCAAGAAGAACAAGGACGAAAACGGCATTCCCAAAGATGGTATACCGTTCCACCCCTATTACACGGTGCATGACCTGTTGGGCGTGGGCGTTTTCTTTTTTATCTTCTTTATCGTGGTCTTCTTCTTCCCCGAGATGGGCGGGTTGTTCCTTGAGAAGCCGAATTTTGAGCCGGCTAACGCCCTCAAGACGCCCGACCACATCGCGCCGGTATGGTATTTCACACCGTTCTACGCCATGTTGCGGGCGGTGACTATTGACCTCTTCGGCCTGGACGCGAAGTTCTGGGGTGTTGTCGTGATGGGCGCTGCTATCGCCATCCTGTTTGTTTTGCCCTGGCTGGACAGAAGTCCGGTACGCTCAATGCGCTACAAAGGCTGGTTGAGCAAGATTGCTCTGGCGATCTTTGCCGTCAGTTTCATTGTCCTGGGGTACCTCGGCATTGTTCCGGCCACTGAAGGCCGCACCATTGTTGCGCAGATCCTGACAACGCTCTACTTCCTCTATTTTATTCTCATGCCGTTCTACACGCGTATGGAGAAAACAAAGCCAGTTCCAGAGAGGGTGACAGGATGATGAGAAAGCTGATAGTTGGTCTTTTCATAGCGATCCTGCCAGCTCTCGGGCTGGCAGCGGGGGCGTCCGTGCCGCTTGATACCATGGAGCCGGACCATACCAACAAAGCGTCGCTTCAGCGCGGTGCGGCCCTTTTCACCAACTACTGCATGGGGTGTCACTCCATGGAGTATGCGCGGTATAAGCGTGTATCGGATGATCTGGGGATTCCCGACGAGCTTTACGAGGAGAATCTGATTTTCACTGGTGCAAAGATCGGTGAACTCATGAAGAACTCTATGAGCAAGGAAATGGCTGCGAGCTGGTTCGGTGCTCCGCCACCTGACCTGACCCTGGAATCTCGTCTTCGCGGTGAAGACTGGATCTATTCCTATCTTCGTGGCTTTTACAAGGATGAAAGTCGTCCGCTGGGTGTGAACAACGTGGTCTTCGAAAACGTTGGTATGCCCCATGTGTTGATCGGTTTGCAGGGGCTGTGTGCGGTTGAGCCGAGAATTGGTGAGGGTGCGAGTGTTGATCCTCTCAGCGGCGATGTTCGTAATGCAGACATTTGCCCGGAATGGGAAACAGAAGGCTCCATGGAGCCGGAGGAATTCAACCGGGCTATGTACGACCTGACCAATTTCATGTCTTACATGGGTGACCCGATAAAGGTTGAGCGTGAAAGGCTGGGTATGTTCGTACTGATCTTTGTGGCGATCTTCTTTATCTTTGCCTACCTGCTTAATCGCGAGTACTGGAAGGACGTACACTGAGATTTCAGGTATAATTCCTGTCCCTGAGTTCCAGCGGGCAATAGCCGGCCCGCTGGATTTTTGCGTTTTTCAGGATCAATTCGGTTAGTCAAATCGTGAGGTAGTTCTATGGGCGTTGTGACCAAGCGGTCATCAATGACGTTTTTCTCGGACCCGGCCAGTCATTACAGCCACAGAGTCCGCATTGTGCTGGCAGAGAAGGGGGTAACGGTTGACGTCGTGAACGTTGATCCGGATAACCCGCCTGGAGAGTTGGCTGACCTGAATCCGTACAATGCCCTGCCGACGCTGGTGGATCGTGACCTTGTGCTCTACGAGCCAAACATCATGATGGAGTATCTGGACGAGCGTTTCCCGCATCCTCCATTGCTGCCGGTTTATCCTGTTGCGCGTGCGAACAGTCGCCTGATGATCCATCGCATCCAGAAAGACTGGTGTGGGTTGGTGGATCAGATTCTGGCTCAGCCCAACGCAAAGGCGTCGGATGCAGCCCGAAAAGAGCTTCGCGAAAGTTTGCTGGCCACGGCGCCGCTGTTCGGTGAGATGCCCTTTTTCCTGTCAGAAGAGTTCACGATCGTGGATTGCTGTATTGCTCCGATTCTGTGGCGCTTGCCGTCGCTGGGTATTGAGCTGAATGAAAAGCAGGCGAAGCCGCTTCAAAAGTACATGGATAGCATATTCAGTCGTGAAGGTTTCAAGGCGAGCCTGTCAGACCTGGAAGAAGATATCCGTAACTGATATGCAGCGCCTGAAACCGACTCAGGAGAAAGGCAGTGCCTGATAGTAAGATAACGATGACATCAAGCCGTCCCTACCTCGTTCGGGCATTCAACGAGTGGATCCTCGACAACGACTGCACGCCCTACATTGTTGTGGATGCGGGGGTGCAGGGCGTTCAGGTTCCGACTGAGCATGTGGCCAATGGGCAGATCGTGCTCAATATAAGTCCTGGAGCCGTGCGTGGTCTGGTGATTGGTAATGGCGCCCTGGAATTCAGCGCACGTTTTGGCGGTGTGCCAATGCAGGTCTTTATCCCGTTGCAGGCTGTCATGGCGGTATACGCAAAGGAGAACGGTGAGGGTATGGTCTTCGGTAGCGAACCAGGCTCTCCTGATCCGGAAGGCCCCGGCGGAAAGGATTCCGAGAATGGCAGTAGCGATAGCGGTCAAGGTGGAGATCGGCCCAGCGGTCGGCCAACGCTTAAGGTCGTGAAATAGCTCCGTCTTGAAAGGAAAGCCTCAGGATGTCTAAAAAGCCAGCTGTTTTTAACAGCTGGCTTTTTTGTTTATCCACCGAACAGTTTTTCGTCGATCAGCCCGCACAGGGCGTTGATAATCACTAGCAGGATGGGCGTTGCTGCCGTCGGGGAAAGATTGTCCAGGGCTATTTCGTGGTCCTCCGGGTGTAGCAGCGAGGTGATGTCGGTTTTTTCCTTGGCGCTCAGTACTACCACATTCATTTCCCTGTCATGCGCAGCCTGTATCGCCTGGATCAGGTTGGCCTTGTGGCCATCGTCCACAATCACCAGGAGCAGGTCGTTGGCTTTGCCAATAGCGCGAACCTGTCTTGAGAAGGTGTCATTGAAGCGATTGTCGCGACAGATTGCGGAGTAGGTTGTCGCATCCGCTCCCAGGTTGATGGCTGGCAGTGCCGGTCGGTCATGCTCAAAGCGGTTGAGCAGCGCCGTGCAGAAGTACTGTGTAAGTACGTTGGCGTTACCGTTAGCGCAGGTAATGATTTTGCCATCATTCAGTAGCGTGTTGACCAGTGCGTCCGAGGCGCTCTCGATGGCCGGTGCCGTCAGGCTGGCGGCGTGGGCCGTGTGTTCCATATGGTTGGCAAACCACTGGTTTATCTGTTGTTCGGTATCCGTCATAGTCAGACCTGAATGGCGTTTTTTATCCATTGTATCCGGTATTTTTTGCGTTCGCCCGGTGCAATTGCGATTACGTCAATTCTTGCGTTCGCATTCCACAGCCCATGCCTGTGGAGGTAAAACGAAGCGGCGCGGCTGATGCGCCTTTGCTTTATGGGGGTGATGGATTCGGCTGCACCGGTCAGGCTGCCGCTTCCGCGGTATCGCACCTCGAAGAAAACCAGCACATCACTGTCCCTGCCGATGAGGTCAATTTCGCCCCCGCGACTGAACACGTTGCGTGCCAGAATAGTGACGCCTCGCGTCTGAAGGTAGCGTGCGGCAACGCCCTCGGCATGGTCCCCGGTGGCTTTTCGTGTTCCTGTGCTGCCATCCATGGCATAAGGTGTCCTGGTTGTTAATTTGGATTGGAGGCGTCTTCCATAGCTGGGGCATCCGATTCTGTTTCTTCGGGTTCCAGCGGTGGCAGTTGTTCTGGTGTTCCTTCACTGAATCGGGCCCAGAGTTGTTCCCGATGAATGCTGCCTTTGGGGGTCATGCTCAGCACCCCGGTCTGGCCGTCTATCGTGGCTCCCTCTACCTGTCTCAGCAGTGGCAGTCGTTTGCTCAGATTCCAGGCATCGGCGCCCATGGCGAACAGACGGCCAAGCTGGCCCCGGACATCGGGCATGGCTTCCTTGACGATGTCGCGAAAGCGGTTTGTCTTTTCAAGAACCCAGGGCGTGTCGGTAAAGGTGACGCCGTTCAGGTCCCGGTCCCGTGATGGGTCCGGATTGCCCTCGTAGACCATGGAGGGTGAGTATACGGGCAGATCACCGCCAAAATAGAAGGCGAATAATGGTTTGAATTGCCGTGCGATGGTTGGCTCTGCGACCATAACGATGCCGTCAGCATCCTGGCGCCGCCGGGGCTCGAACTCCACGTCAATGCCGGCCGTGCGTTCAACGTCTATGGCCCGATCGCGGGATACTGTGATGCCAAGCAAGTCGGCAGTGACGGCACGGAGATTGTCCTCGCGGAAGTAGCGCTCAATATCCAGTGCGATGCCTCCGTTTTGCGACAGTTGGTCAAGCAGGGCGCTTTCCAGGCGGTCTCCCCACTCGCCCGAGGGGATCAGTACAAGGATCTGGTCGATACCCTCTGCATCAAGGCGATCGGCAATTTGTCTGGCTTCGTCTTCTGCTGACAGCCCGAACTGGTAGAGTCCGTCAGGAGCTGTAACCTCCCGTGGCAGATAGTTCAGGCCAAGAACCGGCACGGGCAGAGTCGACATGTCGCCGAGTGCTGCCAGGGACTCTTTTTCCAGGGGGCCGACAATCAGGTCCTGTTCCTCTTTGGTCAGTTCGTCATAAAGCGAACGAAAGTTCTGATCCGAGGTGTCGACGACTCGAATGCTGATTTTTCCGCGCTCCGCTGAGTCGTCCTCGTAGTAGGCGGCGAAAAAACCATCGCGGATGGCAGCGCCCGCACTCGACAGTGGGCCGCTGAGCGGCAATGCCAGGGTGATTCTTTCGGGCTGGCTCTCTGCAAGGCTTGCAATCAGTTGCAGTTCAGCCGGTAAGGCCCCGGCGGCGGGGTGGTCGGGCCAGTTGTTCTGCCAGTTGCGGATCATTCTTCCCTGTTCGTCCAGATTGATGCCCGGCTGCCGGAGAATGCCTGCCAGTTCAAGCCAGCCCTGGGCTTCATAGCCAATCGCTCGGCCTTTTCTGTCGGCGAGCTGGGTGTCTGAGGTCTGTTTCAGGTTCTTCCAGATGTCGTCATGGATAGATTGCGTATTGGCGTCTGTGTCCGCTCCGGACAGCAAGATCAGGGTAATGGCCGCCGCAAGGTTGTCTCCGGCAAGCCGATAGGTTTGCTCTTGCAGTCTTGCGGCGCGGTTAATCAGGTTTCTTTCATAATTAAGGAAATGATCTGGCTCTATGCCAGATACAATGCTTTTCGCCCAATCGCCATCCTCAAGCGCAGTGGCGCTGGCCATGGCCAGCAGAAGCCGTTGGTTTTCTGTGGCCTCAGTGGTCGGCGAGAATTGCTTGCTTTGAAGCAGCTTCCTGGCGGCCCGGTGTTCGTTCTGTCTCTTATACACATCTCCGAGCCCACGAGACGGACTCCT
>CAJXOQ010000076.1 GCA_913057975.1 uncultured Marinobacter sp. | reverse complement strand
ACGAGATAGGAGTCCGTCTCGTGGGCTCGGAGATGTGTATAAGAGACAGATTATCGTGCTCGGTGGAACGACTCCATCGTCTTTACCAGGCGCTGATGTATCGGCCGGTCTTTCCCAAGAGGCACTGGCCGACGCGGTTGGGCGGCTGAAGCGGGCACTGGCGGAAGGTGCCTTCGCTACTTCAGCGGAGGATTTTGATGCCTCCGTCCTGCACGTCAAAATCGAGTACGTCTGCCCTATGCACCCGGAAGTTGTCGAAGACGAGCCGGGCAGTTGCCCCAAATGTGGCATGGATCTGGTAGCACGCGAAGCGGGTGAGTCGGCGCCCGATCATGATCATGAACACCATCATGACGAACATCAGCATGATCACGAACACCAGCATCATGGTCACGAGCACGAGCACGAGCATTGCCATGATCATGAGGATCAGAGTCATCATGATCACAAACACCATTCAGAACATGAACATTCCGGGCATGATCACAGTGGGCATGAGCATGGAGGGCACGATCACGGTGGCCACGATCATGGCGCCTCGGGATTCATGTCGATGATTGAAGTCACCAAGGATCTGCCACGCAGCGCCGATGGCCTGCAGATGGACTGGCTTGAGGTGCCGTTCGGTCCGGTCTTCCCCGGCTTGCCCGGCGGACTGAAGTTGACGCTGACCCTTGATGGTGACGGCGTAACGGAGGGGCAGGCGACCTCCCTGGTGGGGGTGACCAGCGAAGGTGAGAATATTGAAGAAAGTGAAGAGATGGATGCCGAGACCTTCATTGGGTATCTGTCAGCCGCAATTCCACTGGCACCGGTGAGCTACCGTCTTTTAGTCTGTCTGGCAATAGAGCAAGCGGCAGGGCTGGAGGACGATTCGGCAAACGCCGGTGCTCGCACCGGCGCCCTTGAGCGTGAGCGCATCGCCAGTCACCTTGGCTGGCTGGCTCAGTTAGGGCGCCAGCTCGGCTTTGCCTGGCTGACGCAACGGGCAGCAACTCTGCAACTGCAAGTCAGAGAGGCTAACAGGGACAGTCTTGCTGCACTGGAGCCAGCGCTGCACAAATTAACTATCCGCCTCGGGCGAACGCCTTTGCTCAAATCTCGGCTTAAGGGTGTCGGCCTACTGCCAACGGACTCTTTTGGTCTGCGCGGGCCCGTAGCGCGTGCTGCGGATGAAGGCGGTGATGCCTGGGCGCGCCTGTGGCAACGCCTGGCCGAAATTTCGGCCAGCCTTGACCTTATAAAGTCGGGCGGGGAACCGGAGCTGCCGGTTCTGCGCGACGTTGGCGATGTGTCAGGAACCGGTGAGGCCACCGTTGACACTCCGCGCGGCGAGGCCCGGTTAAGTCTGAAACTGGAGCGCGGCCATGTGAAGTCATACGAGCTGGACACCGCCTGTAGTCAGCATATCGGCCTGGTCCCTAAGCTTGTCGAGGGCCAGGAACTGGGCGATGCGCTGCTGGCAGTCGGGTCACTGGATCTTTCGCCCTGGGAGGTGACTTCGTGACCGTCGCTATTGTTTTGCTCGCGCTGCTTGGCAGCGCCTGGCTGCTGGCTGTGATTGAGGGCTGGATGGCGACTGGGCGTCTGAGTCCGGCCGCGCCTCTGTTTCGCGGCCTGGCTCACCTCGGTCGTGAGTCCATAGTACCGCGCTCACCAGACCGGGTCTTCTTCGAGGCCGCGCCCGTGCTTCTTTTGGTTGTCGCCGTGCTCGGTATGGCAGTCCTGCCGCTGGCGCCGGACCTGATCATTGCGGACCTTGGCACTGGCGCACTGTTTGTGAACGCGGCCCTGGCCTACGTGCTCGTCGCGGTGATCATGGCGGGTTGGGGGCCGGATGGAGCCTACGGGATGATCGGTGGCTGGCGCTTTCTGGGCCAGCTTATTGCCTATTCCATGCTGATTGTCATGCCGATCACGGCCGTGGCCATGCGTGCCGAATCCCTGGTAAACACTGCGATCGTTGGCTCCCAAGCGGGTCTATGGAACATCGTCTACCAGCCCCTGGGCTTCGTGCTGTTTTATATTGCGGCCATGGCACTGGCATTCCGCGCCCCTTTCGACCTGCCTTCTGCAGAGGGGGAGCTTGGCGGCGGTGTCGACGCTGAGTATACCGGGGTACGCCTGGCGGTGCTTCGCCTTGCCCGGCTGACGCTGGTGGTTACGCTGGCCTCCGCGACCACGGTGTTCTATCTCGGCGGCTGGCATGGGCCGCTGCTGCCGCCCTGGGCCTGGAGCCTGATCAAGACCCTGGCCGTGGCCGTGTCGATGCTGCTCGTCGGCCACTATCTGCCACGCATCCGCGAGGCGGATCTGATGCGGTGGTGCTGGGTCCTGGGTATTCCCCTCGCACTGCTCAATATCATTATTGTCGGCTTACTGATTCTGGTGGTTCCCTGATGTATGCACAGGCTTTTTTCGTTGCCGTTTTCGGGCTGGCTGCCATTGGCTTCGGCGTGGTGGTGTTTCGCACCTCGTCCATGATGCGTTCCGCACTGGCACTGCTGTTTTCGATGACCGCCGTCGGCTGCCTGTTCCTGGCGATGCAAACCGAATTCCTGGGCGTGCTGCAGATCATGATGATGGCCACCGAGATGAGCATCATGGCCATCTTCATGGTGATGTTCATGATGGATCCCGGCGGGCTTGGCGGTATGGATATGAGCCACCAGAAGCGCTTCTCGATAGGTGCCGGGGTGAGTGCCGCCGTTGTCGCCATCGCCGTTGCGCTGCTGTCCGACTGGGGCCCCGCAGCGGAGCAGGTGGTGGACGCGGAAGCGCAGACACGGGCGCTGGGCATGGAACTGCTCGGGCGCTCGATGATGATCTTTGAGACCGCCGGTATCACCATCCTGACCGCAATGATTGCCGCCACGGCAGTGGCAATACCGGTGCAGAACCTGTCAAGTAAAGACGACAAGGAGGCATCGGAATGACCATGATTCTGATATTGGCGCTTGTGACCGGCGCCATCCTGTTTGGTATCGGAGTCTACGGTGCACTGTCACAGACCAATCTGGTGATGATCATGATGGGCGTGGAGCTGATGCTGGCAGGCGCCATGGTGAATCTGGTGGCTTTCTGGCGCTTTCTGCATCCGGAAGCCTATTCCGGCCAGATGTTTGTGCTGGTGGTGATGACGGTTATGGCATTGGAGATGGCGGTCGGCTTTGGCGTTGCTATTGCGCGCTTCCGGGCCAAGGGCTCAGTCGAGATGGAAGAAGCGGAGGACCTGAAAGGATGAGTGCAGTGCTTCTGCCGATATTGCCACCGCTGATAGCCGCCCTGGCGGTGTTGATACTGCGCCGTGGCAGCGCTGCGCTGGCCCTGGCTGGCGCGACGCTCAGCCTGGCAGGCGGTGTCCGGCTGCTGGCCGGAGCCCTTGACGGCCAGGCCGAAACCCTGCTTCTACCCGGGCTGCCGGACATGCCCTTGCGCCTGGTTTCGGGTCCGATGACGGCACTGCTGAGTGTGGCAGTGGCCACGGTCGGAACCTTCGTTCTGGTTTATGCCATCGGCTATATGAAGCGGGAGTCCGGCCAGGCGCGCTTTTATGCCGTAATGTCGCTGTTCCTGGCGGCGATGCAGGCGTTGGTGCTGGCTGGCGACTGGGTTCTGTTGTTGGCGGCCTGGGAACTCATCGGCCTCTGCAGTTACCTGCTGATCGGCTTCTGGTTCCAGCGGCCGGAAGCCGCAAACGCAGCCAGCCGTGCTTTTCTCTATACCCGCAGCGCCGATCTCGGGCTTTATGTGGCGATATTCATACTCATCGGGTCGTCAGGTACCAGTGAGATCGCCGCCTCTCTGGAAGTTGGCGGTAGTGCCTCGACCGCCGCCGGCCTGCTGTTATTGCTGGCGGCCATGGGTAAGTCGGCCCAGGTTCCCCTGCAGGACTGGCTGATGCGCGCCATGGCCGGCCCGACACCGGTCTCGGCGCTGCTGCACTCGGCCACGCTGGTGGCGGCGGGCGCCATTCTGCTGATCCGGTCTGCGACGCTGCTGAGTCCTGAAGCGCTTTTCGCTATAGGGCTTGTGGGTGGTATCACCACGGTGGCGGCCGGGGTGATTGCGCTTGCCGAACGTGATCTCAAACGCCTGCTGGCGGCTTCCACGGCCAGTCAGTACGGCCTGATGCTGATTGCAGTGGGCGCCGGGGTTCCGACAGCCGCGCTGTTGCACCTTCTCGCCCATGCTGCCATTAAAAGCACCCTGTTTCTTGCTGCCGGTGACTTTCAACATGCCCGCGAGGGTACCGCTTTTGATCAGTTGAAAGGCGTTGGCCGCGCCAGGCCCTGGGCCTTTGCCGGCTTTGCGCTGGCAGCGCTGGCACTGGCGGGCATTCCACCGCTGAGCGGGTTCTTTTCCAAGGATGCGGTAATTGCTGCCGCGCTGTCGGGGCAAGGCGCCGCCTGGCTCGGCCCCCTGGCTCTGGCGGGCACTCTGCTTACCGGCGCCTATATGGGCCGGGCTTTACGGGTGCTCTGGCAGGGCTCGGGCGACAGCCGGCCGGTAGAAGGTACTGGCTGGATGCGCGCTGGCATCTGGGGTCTGGCGATCCCCGCCGCTGGCCTGGGTCTGGCCTTTGGTCCCCTGGAAACAATACTTGATCTGCCCGCTCCGGAAACCGCAGGTACCGTCGCCATAGTGCTGGGGCTCGTCGCCGCATTGGTCGGGCTGGCCTTGGGCTGGCTGGTGCCGGTCCAGCGCCTGCTTGGACCTGCCCATCAATGGGCAGAATCGGGTTTGGAGGTCGCGGGCGGGCTTACCGCCTGGATAGGCCGGCCCGCAATGGCTGTTGCCCGGGGCTGTGACCGTCTGGAGGATCATCTGTACGCGGCCGCGCTTGCCATTGGTCATACAGCTCTCAGCATTGCCCGTGGGGGCGAGCGACTGGAACAACGTTTGTATCTGGCCGTACTTGGCGTCGGCCGCGCCAATCTGGCGGTGGGTCGCTGGGTTCGCAGCGGGGATGAGCGTGGTATCGACGGCCTGATCTTTGCCCTCGTGGCCGGTGTGCGGGACCTCGGCGCGCGGGCGAGAACCCTGCAAAGCGGCCTGATCCATCACAGCCTGGCGATCAGCGCCGTAGCCACCGCTGTGCTCCTGGCCATCCTGTTTTCAGCTTCACTGAGTGTCTAAAGGAACCCTGTACTCATGTTACCACTTGTATCCCTGACCCTGTTTTTGCCACTCGTCGGCGCTGTGCTGATTCTGTGTTTGCCGAAGCCGACGGCGCGGACGGTGCACAGCATAGCGATCGTCAGTGCCGCCCTGACCCTGGTCGGCGCTCTGGCCATGTGGCTTCAGGGCGTGAGTGGTGACGGCTTTTCCCAGGTCGAAGAGCTGGTATGGATGCCGGCCATTGGCGCCGCCTACCGGGTCGGGGTTGATGGCATCAGCCTGCCGCTGGTGCTGCTGAGTGCCGTGCTTTTCCTGGTTTCTCTGATCTATGCGTCGTCGCTTCGCGACCGTCCGCGTGCCTACGTAGCTCTGATCCTGCTTCTGGAAACCGCGGCAATCGGTACCTTTACCGCCCTGGACGGCATTCTGTTCTACGTCTTCTTCGAAGTTTCCCTGGTGTCGATGTATTTCATGATTGCCGGATGGGGACATGAAGACCGGCAGCGGGCCGCCCTGATGTTCTTTATCTACACCCTGCTGGGCAGCCTGCCACTGTTGCTCGCAATTCTGGGGCTTTACCTCGGCAGTCCCGACCCCACCTTCGATATGCGGGCGTGGATTGCCAATCCTCCTCTGGAGGGGGCGGCGGCCATGTGGGCGTTGATCGCCATGCTGATTACCTTCGCGGTCAAGATTCCTGCGATACCGTTGCATACCTGGTTGCCTGCGGCCCACGTTCAGGCACCGACCGTTGGTAGCGTCATCCTGGCGGGTATCATGCTGAAGTTCGGCACATACGGGCTGGTGCGGTTCGCCCTGCAAATGACCCCTGACGCCCTCCGCGATGCCGGCATCGTTGTTTTGTTTTTCGGTGTCGTCAGCGCAATCTACGGTGCCTTTGCCGCCCTGGCACAAACTGATCTCAAGCGCCTGGTGGCCTATACCTCAATCAACCACATGGGCTACGTCATTGTCGGCGTCGCCGTTGCCGCACTGACTCTGGACCCGTCGGTGCGTGCCGTCGCGCTGGATGGAGCCGTGCTGCAGATGTTCAGCCACGGCCTGGTCACGGGGGCCCTGTTCCTGCTGGTAGGCATGATTCAGGAGCGCGCCCATACCCGGGAAATGAACGAGTTTGGCGGCCTGCTCAAAACGGTTCCACTGCTTGGCTGGTTCTTTGTGCTGGCGGCTTTTGCGTCTCTGGGGCTTCCAGGCCTCGCGCACTTCCCGGCGGAGTTCCAGATATTCCTCGCGACTCTGGGCACCACTCCTGTCGCGGTTGTGGTGATTCTGGGGATTGCCATTATCGCCGGGACCTTTCTCAAGGCCCTGCGCGAAATCTTTCTGGGTGAACCCCGGGATCGCTGGAATAGAATGCCGGACTTGAGCCCAAGGGAAATTCTCGCGGTTGCGCCCTTGCTGGCGCTGACCGTCGCTACCGGCGTGGCGCCGTCCTGGGTGTTGGACGTCATTCACCGGACTACTTCGGCACTGGTGCTGTAATGGGTCGAGATCTCGCATTAATCATTCCAGAAATTGCCGTTCTGCTGACGGCTGTTGGTGCCCTGATTGCGGAAATGCTGCGACAGCCCCGGATTTCGCTGATCATTGCCGTCATCGGCCTGGTCGTTGGCACCGGGCTGACCCTGCGCCTGCTCGGCACAGACACAACGGTATTTGGCGGCAGTTTCCGCATCGATACGTTAAGCATCTGGGCCAAGCTTATCCTGCTACCAGCTACGGTGCTCTCGATGCTGTTGGCGCGGGTGGATGTCCGGGGCAGCGCCCGCGAGGGTACGGTCTACAGCCTGCTGATCTTTTCCACTCTGGGCGCTCTGGTACTGGCGGGGGCAGGGGACTCCATGTTTCTGGTGCTGGGTACGTTGCTGACCGGCCTGGCCACCTTTGCCCTGGTTGCCTATCCGGATACTGATCCGGCGACCGAAGCGGCCATGAAATTCTTTGTGTTCGCTTCAGTCACCACTGCCATCATGATTTTCGGCCTGAGCTACTGGTTCGGTGCCTCCGGCTCTACGCTGATCGCCGATCTGCCGGCCATGGATACCATGCCGCTGGCCGTGATTCTCGGGTTCGTGACTGTGGTTGTGGGTCTGGGCTACAAGGCATCACTGGTTCCGTTCCACTTCTGGGCACCCGACGCCTACGAGGGCGCGCCACTGTCCATTGCCGCCTACCTATCCGTCGTGCCCAAGATTGGCGCCCTGTTTGCGCTCACTCAGGTGGTTCGTCACCTGCCACCGGAAACCGGCTGGGCTGCGGTCATGGCGGGGCTGGCCGTGCTGAGCATGACCTATGGCTATCTTGCGGCACTGGTGCAGGATAACGTCATCCGGCTGCTGGCCTATTCGTCGATTGCCCAGTCCGGCTATTTCCTGCTGGGCATCCTCGCGGTGGGCTCCAGTGAGCTGGCCTTACCATCGATCATTCTGTTCGCCGTCGCCTATGCGGCTATGAACCTGGGCGCTTTCGCGGTTGCCGCCATAGCCGGGCGCACTCTGAACGATTTTAGCGGGCTGGGCCGGTCGCGGCCTTTGATTGCCATCGCAATGGTAGTCTTCCTGCTGTCATTGGTGGGCATTCCGCCACTGGCAGGTTTCGTCGGCAAGTTCCTTCTGTTTGCGGCAGCCATTGACGTCCAGTTCACATGGCTGGCGGTGGTGGCGATCATCAATAGTGCACTGTCGCTGGCAGTGTATCTGCGCATTGTTGTGCCGATGTACAGGGGAGGGGATTCTGCATCCGTTGAGCTTGATGCATGGCTGGGATTCGTGGTGTTTGCGACGGTTGCAGCCACATTCATCATCGGACTGGGTGCCCAGTTTATGATTGTTCGCGACATCGTATGATGTGCCTAGTGTTGTGTTCGGCATCCATGCGAGAAAGCCGCCGAATGCTGACGTGGTCAAAAAATCGCCATCTTACCCCAGCAGGCAAATTATGCTGTGCTACCTCAGACCCGGCGAGCCAACCACCAACCGACGACCATCGACAGCAATAACGCCACGAGAGGCCAGGTTATACCGCTTATTGACGCAAAGGCTGGGCCCGGACAATAACCTGATAGACCCCAGCCTATCCCAAACACAGCGGCACCAATCAATAAACGGGTATCAATATCACGACGTGCGGGCACGATAAACGTTTCTGCGAAAAGAGGGCCCTGACGACGGAACACCAATCGGTAGCCGATAAACGTTGTTATCACCGCTCCGCCCATAACAAATATGAGCGTTGGGTCCCAGTTACCAAAGACGTCGAGAAACCCCTGAACACGATGGGGGTCAGTCATACCGCCGATAGCCAGACCCAGGCCAAACAACAAACCAGCCAGGTAACCAAAAATCAGTTTCATAAAGAGTGTCCTGTCATGAGTCTGACGACGTAGACGGTTACAACACCCGTCAGGAGGAAAACCAGCGTTGCCAGCATGGATCTGGGGGATAGCCTGGCGATACCACAAACACCATGCCCACTGGTGCAACCGTTGCCGATACCAGACCCCAAGCCCACCAGCAAACCAGCCACGACCATCAGCGGCACGCCACCGATGGGCGCGCCGACCACGGCTTCCGGATTGCCCGCCACATTTCCAAGCGAGCCGTTCAGGACAACCAACAACAGAGGCCCGCTGATAAGGCCCAGCACAAATGCCAGTCGCCAGGCAGACTCCGCAGTAAACCGATCAAAGATCAGACCAGATACCATCCCACTGATGCCTGCAATACGTCCCAATGTGACCATAAGCATCACTGCGGACAAGCCTATTAAAAGACCTCCGAAGGCACCTTGAATAAAAGAGCTCCAGTCCATTTCTATACCTCTTCAAATGCCACAATTTGCCCAGCGGACAGTGTGTCGTCTCCACGTAACGGAGGCATACCACGAGATTGTTGCAACCTATAATCTCAGTTATTTAATATAGCTGTTAACGCTATCGTTATAACATAAAACCTGATACGTTGAAATCTGATCAATTCTCTTTGCGACGAGGGTGACGCCATGCAACATCCGCTAGTCACGCATTTCTTTGACGAGCCTACAAACACATTCAGCTACATCGTTCAGGATCCTGATAGCTCGGTCTGCGCGATCATCGATTCTGTGCTGGATTTCGACTATGCCGCGGGCCGGACCGATGTCCGTTCCGCTGACAAGATTATTGAGTACGTTCAAAGCAATGACCTGAGTGTGGAATGGGTTTTGGAAACCCACGTGCACGCTGACCACCTCTCTGCTGCACCCTACCTCCATGAGCGTCTCGGCGGAAAAACAGGCATTGGTGAAAAGATCGCTGTCGTTCAGGAGGTGTTTGGCAAAGCTTTCAATGCCGGAACAGATTTCGCTCGGGATGGCAGCCAGTTCGACCGTCTGTTCAAGGAGGGCGACACGTTCATGATCGGAAATCTTGAGGCGAGCGTTCTTCACACGCCGGGACATACTCCGGCTTGCCTGACGTACGTCATCGGAGATGCAGCCTTCGTCGGCGACACACTCTTTGCGCCGGATGCCGGGACCGCCCGTTGCGATTTTCCAGGGGGCGACGCCCATACCCTTTACCACTCCATTCAGAAAGTCCTGGCGCTTCCCGGAGAAACCCGCGTTTTCCTTTGCCATGACTACAAAGCGGCGGGGCGCGATGAGTTTATTCATGAGACGACCATCGCCGAACAGCGTTCCAGCAACATCCATGTGGGTAAAGGTATCAGTGAAGACCAGTTTGTTGCTTTTCGCTCAGAGCGTGACGCCAAGCTCGGAATGCCCCGACTGATACTACCGGCCGTTCAGGTCAACATGAGGGCGGGGCAACTGCCCCCCTCCGAGGATAACGGGCAGGTGTACCTGAAAATTCCGATCAACCGGTTTTAAACAAAGGTCTGGAAGGGCGCAAATGGTTGGAGAGACCACTAGAGCGAAAACTCTGACGGCCGTGGAAGGTTGACGGTGAAGCGAATTGCGGCATATTTGCCAATTGTTGACTGGCTGAAAGGTTATCGTGGAGATACATTGCTAAGCGATGGCCTTGCGGCGGTTATCGTCACACTCATGCTTGTTCCTCAGGCCCTGGCCTACGCCCTGTTGGCAGGGCTTCCGCCCGAAGTTGGGTTGTATGCAAGTATGATCCCGCTGGTGGTCTACGCTTTATTCGGCACCAGTGCGACGCTGGCTGTTGGTCCTGTCGCAGTGGCGTCACTGATGACAGCCTCTGCGTTAGGAGGCGTTGCTGTTACAGGATCGCCCGAATACGTTGGTGCCGCTCTTATACTGGCTACGCTGTCCGGGCTGATTCTGTTCGCCATGGGCGTCTTGCGACTTGGTTTTATCGCAAATTTTCTGAGTCACCCCGTGATCTCCGGGTTTGTCACTGCGTCCGGAATTCTTATTGCGGGTAGTCAGCTTGGCCATATTCTCGGTATACAGGGGGGTGGTCACAATCTGATCGAAATGGGGGCAAACCTGATCAGCCAGTTTGGCTCCTCCAATCTGATCACGTTTGCTATTGGAGCCGGCACTCTCCTGTACCTGTTTCTGTGTCGCCAATATCTGAAAAATGCACTCATCGGGCTCGGTCTGGCGCCCCGAGGAGCAGATATCCTTGCGAAGGCCGCCCCCGTGTCAGCGGTTATTGTAACAACAGCGGCGGCCTGGCATTTTCATTTGGGGGGTGCAGGAGTCAATCTGGTGGGGCAAGTTCCGAGCGGACTTCCGGAGATCCGTTTACCTTCAATGGACCCCAGCATATGGGCAACTCTGGCCCCCGCAGCCGTTCTGATCAGCCTGGTTGGATTTGTAGAATCAGTGTCCGTTGCCCAGACCCTTGCAGCTAAAAGGCGCCAGAGGATTGACCCCAATTCTGAATTAATAGCGATGGGGTTGGCGAACATAGGTTCAGGCGTAAGCGGGGGCTCTCCGGTCTCAGGTGGTTTTTCGCGCTCTGTTGTGAATTTTGAAGCCGGAGCCCGGACGCCACTTGCGGGTATGTTTACCGCAGTCGGGATTGCACTTGCCACGCTCTCACTCACCGGCATACTCGCCTTTCTTCCAAAGGCGACACTGGCCGCCACAATCATGATCGCAGTGAGCACTCTGATTGACGTAAAAGCCATTGGCCGCACCTTTCATTACTCAAAAGCGGACTTCGCCGCGATGCTGGCAACCATTGTGCTTACGCTGATTCAGGGCGTCGAAGCCGGAATCCTGGTCGGTGTGGGTCTATCGATAGGGATTTATCTGTATCGCACCAGTCGTCCGCACAGTGCAATTGTTGGCCGGGTGCCGGGTACCGAGCATTTCAGAAACGTAGAGCGCCACACGGTTGAAACGGATGAGAAATCCGTTGTCCTGCGAGTTGATGAAAGTCTTTATTTCGCCAACGCACGCTATCTGGAAGAGACCGTCATGGCGCTGACTTCTCAACAACCGAAGATGAAGAATCTGGTTCTGGCTTGTCAGGCGGTAAATGCCATTGACGCTTCAGCACTTGAGAGCCTGGAGGCAATAAATGGCCGGCTCAAGGCTATGGATATACGCCTGCACATGTGTGAGGTGAAAGGCCCTGTGATGGACGGTCTGCGGCGGACTCATTTCTGTGAGGAACTCACGGGGCAGGTTTTCCTGAGCACGTATGACGCCTGGAAAACACTCTGTCTATCCTGAAGCAAGTTCAAAATGGTGCAGAACGAAGGAGCCTCTTGTTAACGCATGGAGGCCAGTTTTCCTGCTATTGGCTCTCTGTCGCCTGGTACGTTCTTTGTTCATCGGTCCAGAGCGTTTTCAGGTATTCAATGACTGACTGAATTTCCTGTTCAGTGAGAGCGTCTTCGAACGCTGGCATGGTCAGCCGATCGGTTTTGTTGAAGGGGTGCCGCCAGCCCTTCGCGATCATCTTGAACAGCATGGCGTCGCTGTGGCGCCAGGTATGGCCGGTTTCATCGTGAGGCGGTGGCGGCATTTCACCTTTCTCATCCGGTTTGTTCCAGTTGGCAGCACCCTCAGCCTGCTGCCCATGGCAGGCGGCGCAGTATTGTTGATAAATTTGTTGACCCTGCGCCACATTCGCGGGCGCAGGGTCGGTACTCGCCGGTTGGCCGGAAGCAATCGCAACGGTCGGCACAACGAACAGAATCAGCAAGCCGATCCACTTATTCATACACCGGCGTCCATTCGCCGTCGTCGCCAAGGGCAAGCAGGTTGCCGCCCTCAACGGCTGTTACGAAACCATGAGCTGGTGAGAAAGTCAGCGCCGTCACGGTTCCGGGTGTCTTGACGCTTGCCCAGGTTTCGCCGCCATCAGTACTGTGATGGAGTTGTCCCTCGACGACTGCATAGACGTTTTCCGGAGCGGCGGGATCATAGCTGATGGCAGACACGGTACCTCGCAGATCTCCCGCATCGCCCCAGAAGCAGAAACAGTCCATGGAGCGGGCAACGCCGCGCGTCGTGCCGGCGAAAAGCCAGCCACTCTCCATGCTGCCGGGCATGTCCGAGTGCAGGAATGCCTGCACCGGCTCTTGCGGACCCGCATCGACTTTGGCCCATTCGGCGCCGCCGTCCCTGGACCGGAACATACCCTTCTCGCCAAGGTAGGCGTAAACAGTTTCCGGCTGGGTGGCGTGAGCCGCAATGGCAGTAACTTCGAGATCTGGCAATGTGTTGTTGAGGGATTGCCAGCTTTCATTGCCGCTGTTGTAACGCCATACGCCCAGGCCCGGACCGGCGAGGTAGGTGGTGCCGTCCGCTCCCTTTGCCAGAGACGTGGGCTGAGCACCCGAATCAGATGGCGGCAGGGGAATCTCGGTGGCAGTGTGGCCATCAATGGCGAACAGGCCGCTATCCCGCAGTACGAGAAGAGCACCTGATGAGCTACTCGTCAATGCCTTCACTGGCTGGCCATCAAGCTCAGGCTGGGCTTGAGCCAGTGCCGGTATGACAGCCGCCAGAGCGACCAGGACAAAACACGAGAGCGCGGACTTCAGGCGATAAATGAACGCATTCATGGCGCTGACCTCAGTAATCCGTATATTCGCGGAACACACTCTGCTGTCCGTTGGCACTGAAGGCTATGACCTTGTAGTCCTGCTTGCGGCCAGTTTCCATGCCGGGACTGCCCTGGACCATCCCGGGCACAGAAAGTCCTACGGTATTGAACTGTGGTTTTTCAAGGTAGGCGACAATATCATCCGCCGGTACATGCCCTTCGATCACCACATCACCGATCAACGCGGTGTGGCAGGACGCCATTTCACGGGGCACCCCATACTTTTGTTTGACCTCACTAAGGTTGTCGGTTTCAACAATGTTGGTGTCAAAGCCATTGGTCGCAAGATGCTCAGCCCAGGACTGACAGCAACTGCAATTGGGGCTCTTGTAGATGGTGATGTCTGTGCCAGCCTCTGCAGTGGACGCGACTGCGGCTGACGGCTCGGCAGACTCATTGGCCTGCATTGCCAGCGTGGTTGCGCCGGCAACGAGAACGATGGCGGCGACACCCGTATACAGGGCGGATTTTTTCATCTTCATGGTAAATCCTCGGTTTGATTCGGTAGCAGGCAGCGCAAGGCCCGGGGTCGCCTTGGCTGCCCCGGGCAATGGGTGTTGGTTGGCTTAAGCGTCCTTATCCTTCTCGCCACGGTCCATGTGATCGCCGCCATGGCTCTGCATCATCTTCATACAGGCCTTTTTCATGTTTTTCATGGCTTTGCGTTCTTCTTCAGACATGTTGGACATCATGCCTTCCATGCCTTCCATGCCTTCCATGCCCTTCATTCCCTTCATGCCATCCATTCCCTTCATATCTTTCGAGGACATCATTCCGCTGTCGCCGGAATCAGAGTTCATTATGCTGTCAACTTTACCTTCGGCGTGGGCGAAAACAGAGAAGAACGCGACACTGCCGGCGAAAATGGCGGCTGTAATCGAAAGCTTGATATTTGAATTGCGCATTTGATTTGCTCCAGTTAAAGACTCGTGACGAATAGGTGTGAACACGAGGCTTACTTGTAAGAATTAACATTAATGACATTGCCGCAATGGGCAAAAATTCGGGTTAAGACTCAGGAGCGGGGTTCTGGAGGGGGGGTGATAAAGGCCAGGTAAGGGGATTGGTAGCTGCCCTCACGGGCACTGAATACCGGCTGGGAGCCGGTATCGATCAGGCCGCTAAGGCCTGTTGGCAAAAGACCGATACTGACGCCACAGCTGTTCAGCCCGCTGGCGGCCGCACAGGCCATATCTGAACCTGTGAAACAACTGGCCACGTCATCAGAAGCAGATCCGTTGGTTCCGGTCACATCGGCCATCATGGAACCGCAGTTCATCATGGACGCATCCATCTGACCGTCGGCCATTTCAAAGACGGCCAACGCCGGAGTGCTTACCACCATTATGAGTGATAGCAACAACGAGAAAATTTGGCGTTTGGTTCTGGTCATCTTGATATCGGGCACCAACCTGTCGATCTTCACCGCTGTGACAAAACCTTCGTCACCTAGTTCACCAGATGCTAGCAGTTTTTTATTTCGATGCCATCACTTTCTGGAAAATCAGAGCCGCGTGGCAGGTCCGATCTGGTTTCTTTATAAAATGCTTGACCTTAAACCTTGCTTCAAGGTTATTTTCTTGACGTCGCTGGTTGCAAGGCTGTTCTCCGCTCCAACGGTGAACGTGAGAAACTGAGAACGATTTTTGGAAAGGTGAATATATAATGAGTTGCTGTAACAAATCGAACTGTGACGAAAAGGGCAAGACGAACCCGGATACCGGCTCACGAGGGCTCATGGGATTGCTGACGGGGCCACGCCGTTGGTGGTTGTTTGGTGCTATTGGGGTCTCCGCCGGACTGATTTTTGGCTGGGATACGCTTGTGCTGCTCGGGGTCGCGCCTATATTGATCTTCCTCCTGCCATGTCTGATCATGTGTGGCCTGGGGTTGTGCATGAACAAATCCAAGGACAAGAAAGGCTCGGTGACCGCAGTTGAACAGGCGGGCGAGGCTGGTGATGCCCAGTCGGTGGCTCCTCAGCCCAGGGTCTCGGATGCTTCACGCTCGACGAAAGCATTCTGACAATGAGTGTGCGCTAAGAGGGATGTCGTGGCGTTTAGCCTTGCACCTGAAAATAGCGCATCATTCCTGCATCTTCATGTTCCATGTTATGACAGTGGTAGATGTAAAGGCCGTCAAAGCGCTCGAATTTCATCGCCACCTGAACCGTTTCACGGGGCATGACCAGAACCGTGTCGTGCCAGCCACTGTCTACAAGGCCCTGCTGTAGACTGTCCGAGTTGCCGCCTCGTCGCCCTACAACGTTGAACTGCAAGCCATGAATATGCATCGGGTGAGGCATCGGTGTGCTGTTGTGGAATTCCCAGATTTCCGTGTCACCAAGGCGGACTTTTTCGTCATCCGCGACATTCGTTCCGTCAAACCGCCGGCCATTTATGGCAAATCCCCGCATCATCACCGGGCTTAACTCGAACGACCGGATTCGCGTATTGCGGTTTACCGGTATTTTTTGCCGCTGCACACCTAGCTGTGCCGGTAAAGGTTCGCTGGCCTCTACTGACTTGGACACCTCCAGCCTGGCCAGGGGAAATCGGCTGCCGAGGGGCAGGGCGTTGCTGCCCATCATTCCCATTCCGCCCATCATGCCTGCCTGGAAACGGTCACTGATAAGCTCCAGCGTATCACCCGGCTGGGACTCGGAAAGGTCGACCCAGATATCAAGCCGCTGAGCCGGAGCCAGCACGGCGTAAGGCCTGTCTTCCGGTTCCTGAAGAAGGCCGCCGTCTGCACCGATAACGGTGACAGGTCGCCCGTCGCTCCAGGCCAGTTTGTAGATGCGAGCGTTAGAGCCATTGAGAACCCGAATTCTGTATGGGCGGGTGGCAACCTTACGGGTGGTTGGAGGCGCCCCGTTAGCCAGCACTCTGTCCCCCAGAAAACCGTGCATACGATCCATCATGGACCCCCTGCCACCGCCCATGTAAACCAGTTCATTGTTACCAGCAAAGGTGCGGTCCTGAAGCACCAGTAACAGCTCGTTATCGCCCGACGGCAATTTGAGGCCCGCTTCCTCTTCATCTTCAACGATCAGGAGCCCGGCCAGGCCCGCGTAACTCTGAAATCCCACGCGACCGCCCTGCTTGCCATGGGCATGGGAGTGGTACCAGAACAGTCCGGCCCGGTCCAGTACCTCAAAGCCTACAGTCATTGTCTCGCCTGGGCGGATCGGAAGTCTTGGTTGTCCGTCTACGTCGGAAGGCACATGAAGCCCGTGCCAGTGGACGGTGGTGTCCTCTGGCAGCTCATTGTGAATATGGATTTTGACGGTCTGGCCGTGGCGCAGCCGGATCGTTGGGCCGAGGTAACTGTCCGGGTTTTCGGTGACTGTGTTTTGCGGGCCTTTCAGCAATTCCGCCCTATAGCGCCACACTTCACTGGGGGCGCCCGGAAGAATGGGCACCGAATCGGGCATGGCGTGAAGATTCAGTTCAACATCGTATTCATCGGAATCAAGGCCGAGCGTTTCCGATTCAACCGCTTTTACCCCTCCATCACACCCGGTAAGCAGAAGTCCCGGCGACAACGTGAGAAGGACGCCGGTGCCCGCCGCAGCCCGAAGGACCGTGCGCCTATGGACACTTTTTTCCCTGCTCATCACTTGTTCCTCAGGTATTTGATCAGTGCCAGAATCGCCAGTATCAATAGCACAACCAGAAGAATCATTATCATCATCATGAATAGCCCCATACCGCCCATGCCCTGCATCATGTTGCCACCCATCATGCCTTCTCCCATGCGCCCGGGCCCATCAGCGAATGCGAAAAGGGGCAGGAAAAGTCCTATCATCAGCGTAACCAGCCTTTCAAAAACCTTCATTACAGTGTCTCCGTCTTTTTGCCCCACTTGATTTAAAGCGGGGCCTTGGCCCAGTTTGGTGCATCGCCCCCGATCTGACAATGCATGAAAAATACCTTGACCTTAAAGTTTACTTTAAGGTTATGGTTAGGATAAGTCATTGACCACTCGTTTTGAGGTGCAGGAATGAAAACGTTCAATATCGGCGAACTCTCTGAAAAAAGCGGCGTGGCCAGCCATGCGATTCGCTTTTACGAGCGGGAAAATCTCATGCCCGAGCCCGCCCGAACACATTCGAATTATCGTCGTTACCCCGAGGATGCGATCGCCAGGCTGCAATTCATCATCCACGCCAAGCAATGGGGTTTCACCCTTGATGAGATTCGTGAACTCCTGATGCTTCAGGACGCCAATGGCGACCGTGCCGAGGCCAAGCAAATTGCAAAGAAGCAACTGGAAAAAATCCGGCATCAGATTCAGAGCCTGTCCCGCATTGAGGCCGTCCTGTCGGAAACCCTGGAGGAATGCTCCGGTGAAGGACCCATGGACGGCTGCCCGATTGTCGAAGCTATAGCCCAGCAAGGGTGACGCTGCCAGTTGCCTGCGGATGAACTGATTAAAGGCACGGAGTTAGCTGTGCCGAGGAGCCAAACGGGTATGCAACGAATAGAGACTGTCTCTTATACACATCTGACGCTGCCGACGAATAGAGAGGTGTAGA
>CAJXOQ010000075.1 GCA_913057975.1 uncultured Marinobacter sp. | reverse complement strand
TACGAGATAGGAGTCCGTCTCGTGGGCTCGGAGATGTGTATAAGAGACAGTCCCGCAGCAGAGCGCTGCTGGCTTCACCCAGTTCGCGGGAACCAAGGTTGATGGTTTGGGTGTCGTCACCAGTGACATCCGATTCCGACTGTCGGTCGCCGTCGAGGCCAGCCAGGCTGGCTTCGACATAAAGCAGGGCACCGGCAATATCCATCAGGGTGCCGTCATCCACGGAATCGGACTGGTTGGCGAGCTTTTCCACCAGTTCGATCTGTTCGGTAATGACTTTCCGGGGTATCCCAAGGCCCAATACGGCCAGAGTATTAGCGACTTGGCGCAGGCCTGGAAGCAGTTCTTCCAGTTCATCGTTCTGGCGTAGCTCGGAGCGCACAAACAGATCGAGCTGGTCCTTGAGCTTGGCCAATTCCTCATTGAGGGCGCTGACCACCGAATGGATCGCGTCACGGCCAGGGCCAGAAACCCGGCTCTTGGCGGCGTCCACATCATCGTCGGAGGGCAAGGCCTGGTCGAGCTGGTAACTGTCGCGCAGTTCCTTTACGTGGGGCGTGTCGAGGTCGCGGGCACGAGCCACGTAGTAAAGCAGGTGTTTCAGCAGCGCTTCTGGAACGGCCTGTTGCAGGATATCAACATGTTCGTCAGTGAGGCGGCGGATTTCGGCGTCCAGCTCGCGCAGCAGAGACTTCACTGCGGTGTTGACGGGGTTCGCATGCTGCTGGAGAGTCTCCACGAATGCTCCGGCCGCTTTCCAGAGTTCGCCCCGGGGCGTTTTCTGGCACAGGCGGATCAGCCGCTGGATGACCTTCTGCATGTAGTCAAAGTGCGCGTCCAGGTCGGCCTCACGGACCACGCCAGCAAGGGCGAACTGATACATCTGGCGCAGTTTGCGGATATGTCCAAGTACCTTCGGATCTTGAAGACGCTGGGAAACATTGGCGGCAGCCGTTGCCCGCGAGGGCGACAGGTCAGGTTTGAACAGCGATGTATCGGACAGCAGAGACTCGCCCCGTGCAGCGCGGAGATCATTCAGCAATGGCAGCAGCACCATCGGGAAATCGTCTTTGCTACTGGTCAGATGCTCCAGGTACTGGGGCAGTTGCAGGATGGCCTGCATCAGCACATCGACGGCATCGTCCACACTGGTGACGGTTTCATTCAGGACCGCCTGGGTCAGTTTCTCCATTTCCTCGGTCAGCAGGGCGGCGCCATAAAGCTCAACCATCTGCAGGGTACCGTGAACCTGGTGGAGATAGTTCAGGCAGAAGCGCAGGCGCGCAGTGTCGTCACGATTCTCGACATACGCTTCCAGTGCGTGCTGACCTTGGGTCAACGTATCCTGTATTTCGCCCCGAACCCAGTCCAGGGCGATGCTGTCATGGTGATTGCCCATAACCACTCCGGTTATTCTTCGTCAGTCTGGCGCTTGATCCACGCCAGCACATGTTCCGAGGGTACCCTCTGTAAGCCAGGGGGCTGCCAGTCGGTCAACTCCCCTTGGCCCAGGACCAGCAACCCCCCGGGCGCCAGCCGCTCTGCAAGTCTTTTCACGATTTCCCGCCGGCGCCAGCGCCGGAAATAAATCAGCAGATTCTGGCAGAAGATAATGTTCATTCCGTGCATCGGAGCGTGTTTCAAGTCCAGCACATTCAGCCTGGTAAAACACACCCGCTCCCGGATGCTTTCTACAATCTCGACGTTGTTCCGCTCCGCCGGCCGGAAATACCGGGCCTTCATCGCGTCATTCATTCCCATCAGCTTGCGGGCACTGAACAGGCCGGACTGGGCCTTGTCGATGGCCGGTTTGCTGATGTCAGAGCCAGTGACACCGAACAGTGGCTGAAGCGATAACCCTTCCATGGATTCGTTCAACAGCATGGCCAGCGTGTAAGGCTCCTCGCCGGTGGAACATCCGACACTCCAGACCTCCATAGGGCGCCGTTTCAGCGCCTCCCGGGGCCGGGTAAGCACGTAGTCAGACACCAGGCGAAAGGCATCTGAATCCCGGAAAAACCGGGTTTCCTGAACCGTCAGCCGATCCACCAGGGTGGACCACTCAATAACAGCGTCGGGGCCAGATACGATCATTTCGTAGTAGGCCTGATAGCTACTGCAACCAATCTCCCGCATGCGGATCCCGAGGTTGGTCTCGAGAAACGATTTGCGCCCGGAAGACAGGATGATGCCGGTACGATGCTCAAGCAGTGTCTGCCACTGGTTGAACTGCGCCTCATCCATGTCGGGAAGTCGGCGCAGTGACCAGATGCCTTTGGCGGGTGACAGATGGTTGCGTGTTTCAGCCATAAACTGTCAGCAGCCTCGGAGCGGTTGTCAGCTCACCACCGGTACGTCGCTGTCTTCCTCTTCTTCCTGGTCGGCCGACTCTTCCTCGGGCAGTGTGAAGCCCGCAACAGAGGACCGCAGTTCAGACGCCATCTCTGCCAGGTTACCGATAGACTTAGCGGTCGCGTTGGTACCGGAGGACGTCTGCGAGGTAATTTCCTGGATGACGTTCATGGTGTTGGAAATGTGCGCAGCAGAAGACGACTGCTGACGTGCTGCGTTGGAGATGTTCTGGATCAATTCCGCCAGAGACATGGATACGTTCTCGATTTCCTCGAGGGCGATACCCGCGTCCTGTGCCAGGCGGGCACCACGGACCACCTCGGCGGTGGTGTGTTCCATGGAGATAACGGCTTCGTTGGTATCCGACTGGATCGTCTTAACCAGCGCTTCAATCTGCTTGGTTGCCGCAGAGGAACGTTCCGCCAGTCGCTGAACTTCGTCCGCAACGACCGCGAAGCCCCGGCCTGCGTCACCGGCCATGGAGGCCTGGATCGCAGCGTTCAGGGACAGGATGTTGGTCTGGTCGGCGATGTCGTTGATCAGGGATACGATGTCACCGATTTCCTGGGAAGATTCACCCAGACGCTTGATCCGTTTAGAGGTTTCCTGAATCTGCTCACGGATGTTGTCCATGCCGCGGATGGTGTTCTGTACCACTTCCGCGCCTTTCTTCGCGATCGCAACCGACCGCTCCGCAACCGCGGAGGATTCGGCGGCGTTCGAAGATACCTGGTCGATGGACACCGCCATCTCGTTCACGGCGGCGGACGCGCCGGCAATTTCCTGGGCCTGGTGCTCGGAGGCGTCGGCCAGGTGCATGGCCGTGGCCTGGGTTTCCTGGGCCGCTGACGCTACCCGTACCGCTGTGCCACGAATCGCCTGTACCAGTCCGCGCATCTGGTCGATCGCGTAGTTGATGGAGTCGGCGATGGCACCGGTGAAGTCCTCGGTGACCGTGGCTTCTGTGGTCAAGTCACCATCCGCCAGGTCGGCGAGTTCGTCCAGCAGTCGCAGGATCGCGTTCTGGTTCTGCTCGTTCTGCTCCTGGGTTGTTGCCAGACGCTCCTGGGCTTCGCGGTAGAGCACCACACCGATCATCACAACGATACCGACCATCGCGGCCAGGATGATGAACGCCAGTGTTGGGCTGACGAAACGGGATCCGGCCTGGCCGGTGAATTTCTCGGACAGAACCGACAGTTCGTCCAGCAGAACCTGTGAGTTCTGGAAGATGTCGCTGGCCGCAGTACGTACCTTGAAGAGGTCGGGAGAGGCTTCAAGGATGGCGTCTACGTTCTGGGAAACGAATTCGAACAGTTCGCCAACGGCTTCCAGTCCGTAGATGGCATCTTCATCGTTCACCTGGGAGATGCCCATGGCCGGGTTGCCGTTGACCTGGCCGTCAAGAACCCGGCCGAACAGGCTGGCGTCGCGGCCGAAACGGTCGGCGGCAATAACCGCATCTTCGTCACCGGAGAGGACGTTGTTGACCGAGCGAACGATCCGCTCCGCCAGCAGTGACTGGCGCTGAGCGAGGGCGATCTGTTCGGCGGGGGCATCGTTGTCCAACAGGATCTGAACGATGTCGTCGTATTCCACCTGCAGCTGAGGGATGGTTTCGTTCAGGGTCCGCGCCACTTCGTGGAGGCCGAGTACTGCGTCCTGGGTGGACAGGATGCTGTCGGCGTTGTCACGAACGGACTCCCAGGTTGCCTGCACGTTGCTGTTCTGTGCAACCTCGCTCGGGGGCAGGCCGGTTTCCGGATTGCCGTCAACTACATAGCCCCACAGCTGTTCGAACTCGTCACGGGAACGTCGCAGTGCGTCGAACGCTGATGCCGTGCCACCGGCGGCTTCCGTCGCGTTCTTCGCGATCTCCTGTGACAGCACCCGCAGTTCGGCTGAGTGAGCGATGTATTCCTGATCGTTCTGGCTGTCCCGATTGATAATAAACAGCACCGCAACGAGCAGGACGGTCAATGCGATCAGCGCGGCAATCAGGCCGGCAACCAGTTTGTTGCCTCCCTGTCCCATACTGAGTCTTCCGGCTCTATTTTTCATTTTCTGGCTCCCGGCCTCTTCGTAATAGTGGCAAGTTTGTTTCTGCGGGCGTTGGGCAGGCGGGAAGATGTTCCTGCCAATGTCACCACCCTTACCATTGCGCTAAATCCAGGAAGCGTTCGTCGCCGAGAAGCTCGGCGGCGGAAAACACTTTCCAGACTTCCTCGTTACGCTCGTAGCCGCCATTCACAAACGGCTGAACGCTTGCAGGCACATCCTGTGGCGATGCCACGAAGCTGTCCACTGCGAAATACTGCATACCTGAGACGCTGTCGACCACCAGGCCACTGAATACGTCGCCCTGCTCGACAACCAGTACCCGGCGTTCGCGAGTGCTGCGTGAAGAACGGGGAACTTCAAAAAAACCGGCAAGGTCGACCAGTGGCAGGAGGCGGCCACGTACGTTGGCGGCACCCATCATAAACGGATGAACACCCGGTATATGGGTATAGCGGGGAACATGGAGAATTTCAGTGACTTCACCCATGGGCGCTACGTAACGCTCACCCGCCAGAACAAAGCCGATTCCGTTCCAGAGTTCAACGGCTTCCTGTTGTTCCGGCAGGCCGGCAGCCATGGCGCGGCTGCGTCGGGCGATATCCGTCAGAACGGCAAAAGGGGCGGCCTGGGCGGACATGCTTACTCCACGGTTGGGGATCAGGCAATCAGACTATTGATTGTTTTGATCAGATCGTCTTCAACGACGGGTTTTACGAGGTAACCCTTTGCACCCTGACGTGTTCCCCATACGCGGTCCGTTTCCTGGTCCTTGGTGGTGACAATCACCACCGGGATGGAAGCGGTTTCCGGGGCGCGGGTCAATTGACGAGTTGCCTGGAAGCCGTTCAGGCCGGGCATAACGACGTCCATCAGGACCAGATCTGGTGTTTCGGCGCGTGCCTTGGCAACGCCGTCGGCTCCGTTGTCGGCAGTTAACACGTCGTGCTTGTGCTTTTCCAGAATGGTCGAGATTTTCTTAACCTCTGTCGGGGAATCATCAACAATCAGAATGCGGGCCATGGTGTCCTCAATAGTTCTTTACTTCAGCAGCTTTACTGTTCCGCTTGGGGAACATACTGGCGAATCGTGTTTAGAAGCTCGTCCTTGCTGAACGGTTTGGTCAGGTACTGGTCTGACCCGACAATCCGGCCTTTGGCCTTATCGAACAGTCCGTCTTTACTGGAGAGCATGATGACCGGCGTCTTTTTGAAAGAGGAATTGTTCTTGATCAGTGCGCAGGTCTGGTAGCCGTCCAGCCGGGGCATCATGATATCGACGAAAATGATATTGGGCTGGGAATCGGCAATTTTCGCCAGAGCGTCAAAGCCATCTGTTGCGGTAATGACTTCGCAACCGACTTTTTTAAGAAGGGTTTCGGCGGTGCGACGAATAGTCTTGCTGTCGTCGATCACCATAATCTTCAGATTCTCGAAGTTGTCATCCATTGTCCAACTGCCTTGCGCTCAGCGACTGTCGTTATTTTCAACCGGGATTTTTAACACAAACATTAACGATGTTCTATAAATCCTGCTTATTTATAGAGTATTGGGGGCCGGATAAAAAGTATAACTTTGTGACCAAATGTACTTCTGCCCGGAAAGTCACGTAATTGATACAGGATTTCTCCGGATGCATTCGCGGCTCGGGTACAATACCATCTGTGTCCACAGCATAGCACCTCTTCCCAGGATCGCTCTGCAGACCGGTTCGTGTTTTCAACCTTTTATCTGGCGAGGCATTATGACAGTCCGACTTGGTATCGTGATGGACCCCATCGAGAAGATCCATTTCAAGAAAGACAGCTCACTGGCCATGTTGCTGGCAGCGCAGAAGCGGGGCTGGGAAATCGAGTATATGGAGCTGCCGGACCTGTATTTGAAAGGTGGGCAGGCGAGGGCCCGAACCCGTGACCTGACCGTGCACATGGACCCGGAAGACTGGTTCGGTTTCGGTGGCGCCCAGGACCGGGCACTGGGGGACCTCGACGTTATCCTGATGCGGCAGGACCCACCGGTGGACCGGGAGTTCCTGATGGCGACGTTCATTCTGGAAATCGCCGAGCAACAGGGTGCCCTGGTGGTCAATCCGGCGTCCACGCTACGGGATTGTAACGAAAAGCTGTTTGCCGCCCAGTTTGAAGACTGCACGCCGCCGTTGCTCGTTACCCGTTCGGCCGAGCGACTGAAGGAATTCTACGCCGAGCATGGTGATGTCATCATGAAACCGGTTGATGGCATGGGCGGGCGCTCCATCTTCCGGATCAAGGAAAACGACGACAACCTCGGGGTTATTATTGAAACCCTGACCAACGATGGCGCCCACCAGGCCATGGCGCAGAAATACATACCCGAGATCAAACAGGGCGATAAACGCATCCTGCTGATCGATGGCGAGCCGGTTCCCTACGCGCTGGCGCGCATCCCCTCTCAGGGTGAGAATCGTGGGAACCTGGCCGCCGGAGGGCGGGGGGAAGGTCGTGAACTCACGGTACGTGATCGGGAAATCTGTGACCGTGTGGCGCCAGTGCTCAAGGAAAAAGGACTCATTTTTGTCGGCATCGACGTCATCGGTGACTACCTCACCGAAATCAATGTCACCAGTCCCACCTGCATCCGGGAACTGGATACCGCGTATGGCATTGATATTTCCAGTCAGTTGCTGGATGCCATAGAGCGCCGTCTGAAATAATGGCGTCCAGTCAGGTTTAACCGAGGGTAAATAGCAGGAATGGCAGTACAGGTCAGCGATTTCGATCGGTTTTCGTTCACGCTCTTCATGGCGCTGGCGCTCCACGCCATCGTGGTGCTGGGTATTACCTTTGCGCCCGAGCCTCCGCGCTCCTCGGCCCAGACCATGGAAATCACGCTCTCCCAGTTTGATGACGAGACCGACCCGGAGGAAGCCGATTTTCTGGCCCAGACCAGCCAGAAAGGCAGTGGTACCGAGGAAGAACCGGTGGAAATGACGACACCGCAGCCTTCTGAAATCAGCCAGCCGAAGGTCGCCGAAGTTCAGCCGGAACCTCCGTCCCGTGTTGAGCCCAGGCAAGAGCAGGAACAGCCGGTGGTGCAGACACAGGCTCAGAATGAACGCCAGGTGTCGGAGCCTTCAGCGGCGGAACCAGCATCGGATGAGCCGCTACCGGTGAAGGAAAAGAAAAGCCTGATGGAGCGCAGCCTGGAAATTGCCAGTCTGGAGGCGCGATTTGATCAGCAACGCAGAGCCTACGCCAAGAAACCCCGGGTCATGAGGGTTACCGCGGCCTCAACGTTGAAATCAACCAACGCGTGGTATGTTCAGAATTGGGTCAGCAAGGTAACCCGTGTCGGCAATATCAACTATCCTACCGAGGCCAGGCGAGCTGGAATCTATGGCACTCTGCGGATGCTGGTTTCCATGAAGAAGGATGGCACAATAAAGGAACTGGCTATACTCGAATCATCCGGCAGTAGCGTGCTTGATGATGCAGCAATACGCATCGTGAGAATGGCAGCGCCTTTCGCGCCTTTCCCGGATGACATGCGCGAGAATGTCGACGAACTGGAAATTATCCGCACCTGGGTATTCGAACGGCGGGGGCTGACATCGGGATGACAGCATCAAAACACTCTCCACACAGCCTGCGGCACCAGTTTCTGGTGGCGTCTCCTTATTTGCAGGACCCACGTTTCCACGGTGCAGTGATCTATCTGTGCGAGCATTCGGATGAAGGCGCCCTGGGGCTGACGGTGAACCACCCCCTGGACATCCATCTGGGGGAAATTCTGGAACAGCTGGACATGGAGGGTGGCGAGCTCGACGTGCCGGTATACGGAGGTGGACCGGTTCAGCCCGAGCGCGGGTTTGTGCTGCATTCCCCGGATGCGGGCTGGCAGAACACTGCGCAGGTGGCTGACGACGTCTTGCTGACCACCTCCCGTGACGTGCTGTCTGACATTGGTGCAGGCAGGGGGCCAAAGAATTACCTGGTGTGCCTGGGTTATGCGGGCTGGAATGAGGGGCAACTGGAAGAAGAGCTGTCCAGCAACGCCTGGCTGACCTGTCCCGCCACCGCCGATATCCTGTTCAGGACACCCTGGGAGGACCGGTATCAGGCCGTGCTGAAGCTCATTGGCATTGACCTCAACCAGCTCAGTGAGTTTGTGGGCCATGCCTGAGGCTGGAAACCGGCGGGTAATAGCGTTTGATTTCGGCACCCGCCGAATTGGCGTGGCCAGTGGTCAGGAAATGCTGGGCACGGGTAAGCCTCTGACCATGCTGCCGGCCCGTGATGGGGTTCCCGACTGGGAACAGATTGGTCGGCTGCTGAAAGAATGGCAGCCGGACCGTGTGCTGGTCGGCCTGCCCCTGAACATGGACGACACCGAAAATGACATGTGTGCACGGGCGCGGAAATTTGGCAAACGCCTGCACGGTCGCTTTCACGTCGAGGTTGAGATGGTGGACGAACGTCTCACCAGCTTTGAGGCCAAGGGCGATGTAATGGCGTCCGGTGGCAGCCGTGATTTCGGCCGCGATGGCGTCGATGACCGCGCCGCCGTGCTGATTCTGGAAACCTGGTTTCACCAGCAGGAGTCCCGTTCGTCCTGACCGGGCCCGGGCTGCTGACTATGGGGATTTAAATGACTGCATTGCTTGAAATCGACCGGCTGCTGGATGACCTGGAAGCTGGCCTGCGCAAAAAGCTGGAAGAGCGTGGCGTAACCTCCCCGGCGCTGATTGGCATTCGCACCGGCGGTGTCTGGCTGGCGGATGTCATGAGTAAGCGCCTGGGCCTGCAGGAACCCTGGGGGGAACTGGATATCTCCTTCTATCGCGACGACTTCAGCCGCATTGGACTGAACCCGAAAGTGAAGCCGTCCAGCCTGCCGTTCAGCACCGAAGACCGTGACATTATCCTGATCGATGACGTGATCATGAGCGGCCGTACTATTCGCGCGGCCATGAACGAAATCTTCGATTATGGCCGGCCGGCGAGTATCATCCTCGCCACTTTGGTGGATCTGGGCGCTCGGGAGTTGCCTGTTCAGCCGGATGTGACCGGGCGGGTGCTTGCCCTGCAGTCGCATCAGCGTGTCAAACTGCGGGGGCCGGACCCACTGCACATAGAACTCCAGGAAACAGGCCACTAATCAGCGAACGCAAAACATCAACAGGCGACCCATGACGGCAACCGATCCCTCACAAACCTCCCTGCAGCTGACCGCGGATGGCCAGTTACGCCATTTCCTGACCCTCGACGGTCTGAACCGCGCTCTGCTGACGGAAATCCTGGACACCGCGGATTCGTTTATCGAAGTGGGGGAGCGCAGCATCAAGAAGGTGCCACTGCTGCGGGGGCGCACCGTGGTCAACCTGTTCTTCGAGTCCAGTACCCGCACCCGCAGCACCTTCGAACTGGCTGCCAAACGGCTGTCGGCCGACGTGCTCAACCTGGACATCAACACGTCCGCAACGTCCAAGGGCGAATCCTTGTCGGACACACTGTTGAACCTGGAAGCCATGGCCAGCGACATGTTCGTGGTGCGCCATTCCCAGAGTGGTGCCCCCCATTTTATCGCCGAGAGCGTTACCCCTGGAGTTGCCATTATTAACGCTGGCGACGGCCGCCACGCCCACCCAACCCAGGCCATGCTAGACATGCTCACCATTCGCCAGCACAAGGGTGAATTCGAAGGCCTGAAGGTGGCGATTGTCGGTGATGTGCTGCACTCGAGGGTGGCCCGTTCCCAGATTCGTGCCCTGAATGAACTGGGCGCCGCTGAAGTGCGCGTCATTGCGCCCGCGACCCTGCTACCAAGGGACGTTGAGAGCCTGGGGTGCACCGTGGAATACGACATGGCCCGGGGTATGAAAGATCTGGACGTGGTGATCATGCTGCGCCTTCAGAGAGAGCGCATGGAGGGCGCACTGCTGCCCAGCGAACGGGAGTTTTACCGGCTCTACGGCCTGAACCAGGAGAAGTTGGCGCTGGCCCATCCTGAATGCATCGTCATGCACCCGGGGCCGATCAACCGAGGCGTGGAAATCGAGTCCGCAGTCGCCGACGGGCCACAATCCGTGATCCTGAATCAGGTCACCAACGGTATCGCCATTCGTATGGCGGTGATGTCCATGGCTATGGGAGGGCAGATGGCCGAGCGCAGTCGCAAACTGGCGGGGAGGGCCCAGGGATGAGCAGCCTTAAGATTATCGGTGGCCGCCTGGCCGCCACCAACGCCGAAACCACCGTTCTGGTCCGCGACGGACGTATCTCCGCCCTGGGTGAAGCGGCCGGGAATGAACCTGCCGACCACGACTTTGATGCCACCGGCTGCCTCCTGACACCCGGATTTGTGGATCTGTGCTGCAACCTGCGGGAGCCGGGCAATGGCCAGAAAGGCAATATTGCCTCGGAAAGCCTTGCCGCCGCTCATGGCGGCTTCACAACCCTGTGTGCCTCGCCGGACACTTCGCCGGTCAACGACTCCGGCGCGGTGACCAATCTGATCCTGGACGTGGCCGCGAAGCGCTCTTCGGTTCGGTTATTGCCGGTTGGCGCAATAACCCGTGGCCTGGAAGGCGAACTGCTCAGTGACATGGCGGGCCTGGCCGGTGCTGGTTGTATTGCCCTGGGCAACGGTGCCCGCCCGGTGAAGAACGCCAGGGTGTTGCGCCGTTGTATGGCTTACGCCCGGACGTTTGGCCTGACGGTGATGTTCAGCCCCGAGAATCAGGCGTTGGCGGCGGACGGCTACGCCCACGATGGCCTGGTGGCTTCGCGGCTGGGCCTGCTGGGTATCCCGGAGGTGGCGGAAACCGCCGCGGTCATGGAAATGCTGTTGCTGGCGGAGGAAACCGGGGTTCGACTGCATCTTGGCCAGCTCTCCTGCGCCCGCAGCGTGGAAATGCTGGCCGATGCCCGCAAGCGTGGCATTGCAGTGACCGCCGATGTGGCCATGCACCAGTTGATGTTTACCGAGAATGCCCTGTCAGGATTCGACAGCCGCTATCACGTGCGACCGCCACTGCGCTCTGAAAAGGACCGCCAGGCGTTGCTGGGCGGGGTGCGGGATGGCGTGATCGACGCCATCACCAGCCAGCACCAGCCCCACGATTCCGCTGCCAAACAGGCGCCTCTGGCGGCGACGGAACCGGGGCTGTCCACCATCGAAAACACGCTGTCCATGGGGTTGTTGCTGGTCGAACGTGGCGAGCTGGACATGGCTAGCCTGATCCGCTCGCTGACTGGCGGCCCGGCTGAGGTGATTGGCCGTTCTGCCGAGCTCCGGCAGGGTGCGGTTGCAGACCTGTGTGTGTTTGACCCCGATGCCACCTGGGTTCCCAACGACAGCAGCCTCAGCTCCGTTGGACGTCATGTGCCGCTGCCAGGAAAGGCCCTCCCAGGCGTGGTTCGTCTGACCCTATGCGGCGGGCGGCAAGCCTGGCCCCAATCTGACCTGTAGCTCTCGCCTTCATATCGCTTCATATCAGCAAAGTGTGGCAGAGGTTGCGTAACCTCTGTCGAGCCCGTCACAGTTCCTCACCTTTTTGCCCGAGAGCCCTTGAAGACAGGCACCTGTGCCAACGTATTCTTACCATCGCCGACATAGTCTCGGCGAAGGATCGCGGTGACGTGTGCACATGCGGACGTGCCGTCGCCCAACAATAATAATTCAGGAGTCATCCCCGTGAAATCAGCCAACCTCCCGCGAAAGGCCACTGCGGTGGCAGCCCTGTGTGCCACTCTTGCGTTGTCGCCGTTCGTCCAGGCGGAATCAGACATCATGGAGCGAAGCTTCTGTGTGTTTGACCCGGTCGGTGCCAACGGCCCGCTGTTTGCCATTACCAAAACCTTCCAGCCGGTGGCCCTCAAGGAAGGTATCAAGCTGGACCTGCGTGCTTATACCGACGAGAAAGTCGCGGCCGAGGACTTCAAGGCCGGGCAGTGCGATGCGGTTTTGCTCACCGGTACCCGTGCCCGCGAATTCAACAAGTTTACCGGCACCCTGGAAGCCATGGGCGCTGTGCCCGGTGAAGAGGAAATGCGGCTGCTGTATAACACCCTCAGCCAGGAAAAGGCACGCCCGTTCCTGATTGACGGTGACTACGAAGTGGCTGGCGTATTTCCCGGTGGCGCGGTGTATCTCCATACCCGGGATCGGGCCATTGATTCGGTGGAAAAACTGCAGGGCAAGCGCATTGCCACGCTGGATTTCGACACGGCGTCCGTGCGCATGGTGCGCCACGTGGGGGCGTCCGTGGTGGGTTCCAACTCCGCCAATTTTGCTGGCAAATTCAACAACGGCAGTGTTGATCTGGCCTACGCTCCGGCGGTTGCTTACTCACCCCTGGAACTCTACAAGGGGGTGAATCCGAACGGCGGTGTGTTCAAGTACGCCCTGGCCTATATGAACTTCCAGGTGATCATCCACCGCGATCGCTTCCCGGACGACGCCGGCCAGATGGTGCGTGACCAGGCCATCAAGCGTATTAACGAGGCCTATGAAATCATTGCCGAAGCCGAAGCCGGTATCCCCGACGACATCTGGATGCATCCGCCACAGGAAGATGTGGCCGAATACGACAAGATGCTGCGCAAGGTGCGGTTGTCGTTGCTGGAGGATGGTGTCTACGACGAGCGTGCGATCAGTCTGATGAAGGCGATTCGCTGCCGGGTGAACGGTGCCCGTTCCGAGTGCGCCTCCTGAGCCGACAATGAAAGGGGCCCGGGTGGGCCCCGATGATCGCCTTAACGGATGGAGTCTTTCAGTGCCTTGCCTGCCTTGAAGCCGACAGTTTTGCTGGCGGGTATCTTGATGGTTGCACCCGTTTGAGGATTACGGCCATCCCGAGCCTCACGGCTGCGGATGTTGAAGGTGCCGAAGCCAATCAGAGTGGTGTCCTCGCCACGGGCCGCGGCGGCGGAGATCTGGTCGGTAAAAGCGGTAATGACTTCGCTGGCTTTGTCCCGGGACAGTCCGGTTTTATCCGCAACGGCGGCGGCAAGTTCAGGTTTGCGCATCAGGTACTCCTTTTTGTCGTTTTTGGTCACTGGCCGACAGATGCGACACCGTCGGCTGATCAAAGCTATAGCGGTTTGCGGGCCAATGTGCAAACCGGTAATTGGAATGCATTTGAAACGCCGTTTCCATTTGCGGGATGTGTCTCATAAAAACAGGGGGTTGTCGGCGATAATGCCGATTCGGTTACAAACCGTAACAGATTGTGAGTGCGGCTTTGGCTTGGTGACACTCCGGTTCTGAACAAACGCTCCGAACAACAAAAACGCAGAAGAGTAAAAGGTACAACGTTATGACGAGTATTCAGAAACCTGCCAGTCAGGCTCATCGGGGCAATACACGTTTCCGTGGCGCTATGGCCGCTGTACTTGCCAGTGTGGTTTTGAGTGGTTGTGGTGTCGTCAACAACATGATCTATAAAACCACCGGCGACGTGATGCAGGGCTTTTCCCGCAATCACACCGTGCCCTATCTACTGGAAAGTGACGACCTCGCCATGGGTTGCGCCATGAGTGAGGCTACCGCGCCCCTGCTGATGTCTTTTGGTCGGGTCACCAGTGAGCCTGACCAATTGGCGGTGATGCTGTACCTGTCGGCTGGCGGCTGTGCAGAGGAGCAGGCACGGGAACACGAACTGGATGGCCTGGCCGCCCTGCGTGCGATGGACGCGGAAGAAGCGGAAGACGCCATGATTCGCCAGAAGCGCGCGCTTTCCCTGGCCGCCAAACGCTATCATCGGGGCTGGAAACACCATAACGCCTTCTATGGCAAACCCGATGCGGGTGAGTGCCCTGATTTCGATGATGACCTGGGCGAGTTCATCTACATGGCGGGCTTGTTGTCTGGCTTGCAGGCCCTGAACGCTGAAATTCAGTCCACCTCGTCCATCGGCGTCCCCAAGAACATCGGCTCTACGGTTTCGCGCGCGACCAGTTGTCTGGAAAACGACAAATGGTGGGGGGCTCCCATGGCACTGCGTGCGACGGTCTGGTCAATGATTCCTGGCGCACTGCCAGAGGGCGAGGATCCTTTTGAGCGGCTGGAAATTGCCGACGCGCAGGGCGAGGAAGCCGGTGTCAGGATCAGCCACGTGTTCCACGCCATCGCGGCCCAGAACAAAGGTGACGAGGAACGCCTCCGTGATGTGATCCGTAGTCACGCACAGGCCATCAAGGAAACGCCGGCGAACGAGGAGTGGGTCTTCGTCGATGCGATGGCCACGGACATGATTGTGGCGATCTCCGATCGACTGTGGATGGAGAATACCGGGCACCGGACGCCCATAGGGCAACTGGGTACCTTCTGGGACGACGAGAAGGAAGCGGTGGAAACCATGGATCTGGACGATCTGCTGTAAATCAACGTTCCCAGAGTGAGCTGTTATGTCCCAGGGTGGTTTTCGACGTAATGGGTTGGAGTGGTTGTCCTCTCTGCCGGCCTGTCTGCTTTTGCTGTCGGTGGTGTTGTTCTCAACCAGTAGCGACATCCACAATCAAATGCTGCGTGGCGGCGAGCAATTGTGGAGCGGCTACTACAAGCTGAGGGTCGACCCGGTACAACCCACCTGTGACCCGAACGTGGACATCGATGCCGCCGTTCAGGAAGAGTTGGCGAAAGAGGGCTCCGACAATCCCATGGCGGCCCTGCTGGGAGAGTCGGAAAAAGACCCGGATGAGGTTCGCCTGGCCATTGAACGTTCGGTGGCGGACTGCCGCCAGAGCTATCAGAGTTACGATAACCTTAAGGACAAGCTTACTCCCGGCGTAAAAGCCTACCGGGCAGTAGAGCTGTTTGTGGCCGACCTGATCGCCTTCGGCCTGGAGTCCCAGCGCTACATACTGGTGATCCTGGTAATGCTGTGCGCGGTGACCGCCACCCTGACTCGCCACCATATTGCCATGCGGGCCATGGAAACTCGTCTGGACTACATGGTTTCCCACACCCTGCAGACCGTCGCCAATGCCATGCTCCTGGGGTCCAGCGTGATCTTCCGCCAGTCCAGTTTTGGCGCCGACACCACCATGTCGTCCGATGAACTGCTGCTCCATAACCTGTGGATTACCGGTTTCGCAGCGCTGACACTCACCAGCCTGTATCGGCTCGTCTGGGTGCCGGACGACCTGAGGGAAGGCGGTGATCTGAACAAGGCCTTCCTGGCGGTGCCTCTCTATACCGTCATGTGTCTTATATCGGGGACCTATTTTGCGCTGATTGGTCACGCCTCCGGTATCGGTATCTATCTGGGCAAAATGATGGAGCTGTCCGACATGTTCCTCAACGTCGGGCTGTACGTGTGGGTGGGCATGATGCTGAAGCAGACGCGCCTGGCCACCCTGGTGTTCAATGTCTTCCGGCCCTGGCGCATGCCGCCTGAAATGCTCGCTGTTGTAGCGGTGCTGGTGGCTGCTGTGCCCACTGCCTACACTGGCGCGTCCGGGATCTTTGTCATTGCAGCCGGCGCGGTTATTTACAGCGAACTACGCGCTGCCGGTGCTCGCCGTCATCTCGCGCTGGCGGCAACCGCCATGTCCGGGTCCATGGGTGTGGTCCTGCGGCCCTGCCTGCTGGTGGTGGTCATTGCCTACCTGAACCGGGAAGTCACCACGGACGAGTTGTTTGGCTGGGGTATATGGGTGTTCGTGCTCACCGCGACCATGTTCACGGTCGTTGCCCTCACGGTGAACCGTCAGAGCAAGTTCAACCTGGCTCCAGCGTCCACGGCCTTTCTACCCATGATGTCAGCGTTGAAACATCTGATCCCCTATGCGCTGGTCATCGCTGCGGTGGTACTGCTGTACCGTTTTGCGTTGGATGTGCAGATGGATGAATTCTCCGCCCCTCGGTTGTTGCCGGTGATCATGCTGGCGATCCTGCTGTACGAGCATATCAGCCTGAAAAATCGCAAGGGTCGGACCAGTGGCGAGATCAATCACCAGGGCCTGGAACGCAGCTTACGCTCGGCTACCAACGACACCACGGCAGAAATCGGCGCGCTGTTGCTGCTGCTGGGCCTGTCGGTCAGTATCGGCGGAGTGATCGAACGCTCCCATATCATGGGAACCTTTCCCCAGGCATTCGACAGTGCCTGGTCTGCCATGCTGTTGATGGTGCTGATCCTGGTGGTGTTGGGCATGATCATGGACGCTTTCGGCGCCGTTATCCTGGTGACCGCCACCGTGGCCACCATCGCCTACAGCAGTGGCATACATCCGATTCACTTCTGGATGGTAACCCTGGTCGCCTTCGAGCTGGGTTATCTAAGCCCGCCGGTGGCGCTGAACCACCTGCTGACGCGGCAGGTTGTCGGGGAAGCGGAAGTGCTGGCAGCACAGCAGGAAGAGGGCACCTTCTACCAGCGCCACGAGCGTATCATCATGCCACTGATTGCCATGGGCATTTCACTGGTACTGGTGGCCTTTGTGCCGTTGCTGTTCTACGCCTGAGTTTGAGGGATCAAACTGGCTCTGCAGCCCGGTGTTCGCCACGAAGAAGCGTAACGTCGGCCCTGGGTGGCGCACCGAACAAGCGACTGTACTCGCGGCTGAAATGCGAAGGGCTTTCGTAACCCACCCGATAGCTTGCGGTGGCAGCCTCAAGCCCCTCGGTCAACATCAGCCGCCGGGCCTCATGCAGACGCAGCTTCTTCTGGAACTGCAGTGGCGACATCCGGGTCACCTGCTTGAAACTGTGGTACAGGGTGGACTCGCTCATATTGGCCGCTTCCGCCAGTTCACTGATTCGTAGCGGTTCGGCGTAATGATCCTTCAACGTCGAGATAACCGTGGAAATGCGGTGTGCCTGGGAATCGGTGGCGGCAAACTTGCGCATCCGTGACCCCATTTCGCCAACCAGTGCGCGATAGATGATTTCCCGCCGAGCCAGGGGCGCCAGAATAGGAATATCACCTGGCGAATCCAGCAGGCTGAGCAGCCGGTAGAGCGCACTCTGCATCCGCTCATCCATCGACGACATGCACAGGCCACACTGTACTTCCGGGCAAGATTCGTTGGAGTGTAGCGGGGGAGCCTTGTCGCCCAGTTCGAGCACCAGCTCCGCTACTTCCTGGGGGTCTACCTTGAGCTTTACCGCCAGATAGGGGTGGTCCTCGGAGGCATCGATAATTCGTCCCAGTACTGGCAGATGCACCGAACTGGCCAAGTAGGTCAGTGGCTGGTAGGTGATCTCGCGGTCGCCCAGTTGGATGGTCTTGGTGCCCTGAATCACGAAACACAGTGAAGGTTCATAGACACTGGAACCACAGCTGGAAGGTTCGTCGCAGCGGATCAACTCCAGGCCATCAATGGCTGAACCCTGAATGCCCTGGTGTGTCGTCCATTGGCTGGCGACACGGGCGAGCTGTTGCTGCAGATTGAGCGTGAGATTTCCGGAAATCTCAGGAACGTTGGCAGTCATCGGTCTGTCTCTTATACACATCTGACGCTGCCGACGAATAGAGAGGTGTAGATC
>CAJXOQ010000074.1 GCA_913057975.1 uncultured Marinobacter sp. | reverse complement strand
CAGCTCATGCATCAAGCCTGACAGAAACTCGACCACTTCGGTCTGTTTATCGAGAAGATCCCGCTGTGGATTCAGAAGGCACTCCGCCACGCGGCAATACCGTTCATACCAGATGGGGTCCGTTATTGTCGCGGTGGAAATGTCCTGCCAGGTCGCTTGCGGCAATAATCCGGCCTGATATCGCAGTTGGGTCAGCCACTGCGCATCCACGTACAGCATCAGGTAAGCCCAGGGCTGGTTTTCGATGGGATTGCACGAATGAACCCACTCGGGATTCATCAGTACCAGGTCACCGGTGCGGACATGGAAAAAGTCCTCCCGATACTGGTAGGTGCTTTCACCTTCGGTAATGGCGCCAATGGACCACTGAGTATGACTATGGGGGGAATAGCAGACTTTACGCCCATCACTGACTTTGCGTAATTCAACATGGGGCAGGCGGGCGTCGCGCCAAAAAATGGGTTTGCTCTCAATGGAGTTGGTCATGCCTGCGCTCCTGTTCGCAATGAGTCATGTGCCCCTGGGCGCAAACATAATGATGGCCATGCCCGTCAAAGCCACGGCCGTCCCCACCAGATCCCAGACCGTTGGCCGAACGCCATCCACGGCCCATAACCAAAGTATCGCCATAAAGATATAAACACCACCATAGGCTGCGTACACCCGGCCAGCGGCCGTCGGGTGCAGCGATAACAACCAGGCGAACGCGGCCAGGCTCAGGGCGCCAGGAATCAGCAACCAGATGGTCTTGCCTTCCCGCAGCCACAGATAGGGCAGGTAGCAGCCGACGATCTCGGCCAGGGCGGTCACTAGAAAGAGGCCGACAGTTTTCAGTTCTGGCATCACGCTGCTTTTTCCCGTTCAGTATCCAGTCGGCGGCTTTCTCCGCGATCATAAGGGTGGGGGCGTTGGTATTCAACCAGATGCAGAGTGTTGCTGAGGTTATGGGAAGGGTTGGCCGCCACCGAAAACCCGGTATCGATGGCGGACTGGGTGGTTATTGAGCGTCGTACTTCGCTGCGTCTCTTACGGTTGGATAGCCTTCGATGAATACCCACTCGGTATTCTTGGCCGGCACATGGCAGCCGAAGCAATTATTGAAGCCTTCGCCTTTCCAGTTGTCGGTGGTGCTGGTGTTGGGGCTGTCTGTCGTGAACAACGCCCATCCCCAGCCTTCACCCCAGGCGGTATTGTCGGGGAAGCGGTTGTGACGGTCTCGTACCATCACAAACCAGACACCAATGTCCCCGGCCCATTGGGCGTGACCAGTGGTTTTGGGGCCTTCTTCAATGCTCCTGATTTCCTTGACCAGCACTGCACCATCGGGCCATTTGCCTTCGGCTTGAAACGCCTTGACCGCTGACGGGTCGGCATAAACGTCGTGAACGCCGGGCCCACTGGCCTGATCGTCCTCGACTACAAACCAACTGCCGATGTGTACCCAATCCTCACGGAAGGATTGTGGCCGGGTAATGTTGCCCTTGGCGTCGACGAAAGGCGAGAACGACTGCTTTGTTGACGCCGTGGCGTCACGGGATGTGCTCTGTTGCTGTTCCGCTACCGCCCCTGGTGCCCAACTCAGCGCCAGGATAACAATGGTCGCTGCAAGGGAAGTCTTTGTTTGCATGATATAGCCTCCGTTTGATGGGTAGAAGTGAAGGCTATTCTTTGTAGAGAGATACGTCTGTCAGATGGCTAACACTCATCAAGTCGACGAGTGGCAAACGTCGACAACCTGGCGAGATCCACCACGCAAATGTGTCCACGGGTATAATCCAGCAGCCCTTCCCGACGCAGTTCATTGAGTTCTGCGCTGACCACCGGCCGGCTGGCGCCGATCAATTCGGCCAGTTCTTGCTGGGTCAGTGGCACATCCACTTCGTGCCCGTGGGCGCAATGGCCGCCAGCCTGGCCTACAAGATCAAGCAGTGTCACCGCAACCCGACCGCGCACATCGAGTGTCATGAGGGCGTACAGGCGCCGCTCGGTGATTTCCTGGCGCCGGGCAAGCATCCTGATCACCTGTCCTGCCAGCGCGGGTTCAGCCTCAATCCGGGCCTGGAAGTCTTCAGCTGTGTAGCGAATAACACGGGTAGCGCCTTTAGCAGACACGGTCTGGGTCGCGGTTTCGGTGCTCCCCAGTCCCGCACCAAGTATTTCTCCGGCTCCGAGCACGGCCGCAATACTGGCGGTGCCAGATGTTGCAACGTGCTCAAGCTTAAGGTGCCCGGACTCGACTATGTATACGCTGTTATCCCACTGCCCCTGGTGATAAAGCTGCTCACCGGAAGCCAGTACGATGGTCTGGGTGGCAAGCCCGTGGTCTGCGGTTGGAGTCATAGTCAGCCATGCTTCCGCTTATACAGCCTGAGTATTCCCCGAACCGTGACATCCAACTGACTGCCGGATGTGTAATCACCCCGTACCACGTAGTTGGCCCTCTCTTCGGAGATAAGCTTTTCGATCTTATTCTGGGTTTTGCCATCGCCCCATTTGTCACCGTCGAACACCGCAAGACTGCACCCGCCCTGCGCCTTCACCATTTTCATCGCCGGGATATCCGTGTCGCCATCGCCAAAGTAGATCATGTGGTCGAAGGGCACGGGGCGTTCACCGGGTTCGATGTATTCGTTAATGGTGACGTTATCCCAGCTGTTCTCAATGCCCTTGTTGATGCGGAACAGGTACTGGGTTTTAGTGGTGTAGTCGATGGCCACGGCAGGCCATTTTGCATGCCCGGTAGCCTCATCATAGTGATAGCGGCACCCGAAGATCTTCTTGAAATGCTTCGCCACCGGCGTGCCGCGAATCATCTCTTCCAGCCCGCTGGAGACAATGTAATGGCTTAGGGCGATACCCTGGTCACTGGCGAAGCGGTTGATGGCGTCAAACCAGTCCACGACCCCAGGGAACAGGGGGATGGACTTTCCGTAGGCCTGTAGATTCTCCGGTTTCAGCTCATCCTGCTTGCCCTCATCGCGGGCGCGCTTGGCCAGTTCGCCGAGGTAGGTGAGTATCTCATCGCCGTCCCGCTCACGGTTCTTGCGATTCACTTCCGGCCAGAAGTCGGAATGCTCGTTCAAACCCAAGGCCGGCATCAGGCCGTGTTCGGCGCAGTTGCCTTTTGCGAGGGTGCCGTCGAAGTCATAGATCAGAGCGCATTGCATTGTCTTTTTGCCTTCTTCCCATAGATGACATCAGCGTAGCCGGTTATCGCAAACGACGCCCGGCCAGGCGATCTTTCTGGGCGCGGACGGCCTCTGTCAGAAAATCCATCAGCGCATGAATTCTCACCACGCCTCGCAGGTCCGGATGCATCAGAAACCACAGTCCGTATTCCAGCTCTGGGATGGGGTCGGTGAGTTGAACAATGTCCGGGTCCTCGTCCGCGAGATAGCAGGGCATCACGGCCAGCCCCATGCGGGAACGAATAGCGCTGAGGATGCTGACCAGAGTATCCACACGGTAAACACAGGCCTGCTTCAATGCGTGGTTATCCATCCACTGGTCCACGGAGGAATCCTGAAGCCTTGGCCCGGCACCAATCCAGGGCTCATTGGCAAGGGCCTCTATGGAGGTTCCCGGCGTCAGGCCGAGGTCTTTGTGAGCATAGACAGCCTGGCCGAGGGTGGTCAGTGGCCGGCCAATCAGGTTTTCCGGTGGACGGTTGGAGGGGCGTATAGCCACGTCCGCCTCCCGGCGTGTGAGATTGAACAACTGGTTGGACACCGCGACATCCAAAACAATGCCTGGGTATTTGTGCCGGAACTGCGTGAACAACGGTGCCAGCACGCCCATCAGCAGAGAGTCGGTTGTGGTGGTCCAGATCTCGCCACTGGGCTCCAGGTCACGGCCGGCCACCTTGCGTTCGGCGGCCAGGGCGGCCTCGTCCATGACCTTTGCCGTGTCTGCGAGTTCTTCCCCTGCCAGTGTGGGTCGATATCCTGTGCGGCCCCTCTCAAAGAGAATCACCCCAAGGCGCTGTTCAACATCGCCCAGCCGCCGGAACACCGTAGCATGGCTCACGCCCAACGCCCGCGACGCGCCAGACAGCGAGCCCGCTGTGGCAATGGCGAGCACCAGCTCAAAGTCATTCCACGCCAGATTGCTCCGTGTTCTCGCGGAGGCGGTGGGCGATTTTTTGGGTTGTTTGTCTGTTCGTTTTTGCAAAGTCTGTTCTCGGTTCTAGGGAATAGTTTGCAGTTTAGAACAAGTTTAGCATGTACCTGAACTCATACGACAACCAGTGCGCTCCGCTAAAAGGTGCGGCGCCAGGGAGGACAGAGACATGTTGATCTCAGCAGAAAAGACCTACCTTCGCGGCGGCTATCCGCTGGCTTTCCGCGAGCATGCAGACGGTAATGCAAAAGAGTCGCACCGGAGCAGCATACCGCTCAGATATCGCGATGGGATGGGAGGCGTCAATCTTGAGCAAGTGAAGCGGGATCAGCGCAGGGCGCGTCGAGACCTCATGCGGGCGATGATCCGGGGCCTGAACCGGCTGCTACGTCTGCACTAGAAGAACGCTCCGGCTGCGGCACGCCAACCGGTGCTGATCGGTCAGTGTTGCTATAGTCATATAACAGGCACTGATGTCGGAGCGCGAAATGACCCAGAATATGGAACTAATCGAGCGGATTGAGCGTATGCGCGATCTCAATCCGCTGGATGCCGCTGAAGAGCTGATGCAGTCACCCGTGGACGATATTCAGTTCATCCTTTCGCGATTGCCTGAGGAACAGGCACAGGTCATCGCTTCACATCTCGGAGATCTGTCCGCACCGGAAGAAGCGGCGACCCGCGCAGTGCTATCCGGCATGGAAGAAACCGTCGGCGAACTGATGACGCCGGTAACAGCAACGTTACCGGATAGCTACACGGTGGCGGAGGCGCTGACCTTCATGGTGAAAAGCGCCGATGTTTCGGAGATTAGCTACATTTTCGTGACGGATAATGACTGCCTGGTGGGTGTGGTCGGCATGCGGGACCTGATTCTGGCCAAACCCTCTGAGGCGCTGGCTACCATTATGGTGCGAGAGCCGTTTGCGTTCCAGGAAGGCACGCTGGTGAAGGATGCAGTCAGTGAAGTGCTCTACCGCCACTACCGCATGTATCCGGTGGTGGACGAGCAGCAGCATGTGGTGGGCGAGGTGCGGGGCTGGAAACTCTACGAACGCATCGCATCGGAACTCAGCGCCCAGGCCGGTTCTCAATACGGTGTGGCGAAGGAAGAGCAGATCAACACACCGGTGCTTGCGGCCTTTCGCATGCGACATCCCTGGCTGCAGGTGAACCTGATTACGGCGTTCGCTGCTGCCTTCGTGGTCGGCATGTTCGAGAGCACTATCGCCCAGATTGTTGCGTTGGCGGCCTTCCTGCCGGTTCTTGCCGGGCAGAGCGGCAACACCGGCTGTCAGGCGCTGGCCATTACCCTGAGGGGCATCACCCTCGGGCAGATCAATGACTATCCGATCCGGCGATTGCTGCGCAAGGAAGTTCTACTGGGCGCACTCAATGGCGCTGCCGTCGGCGTCATTGCCGGTATTGCCATGTTTGCTTATGCCTTGTCCACCGATTCCGCTAATCCGGCCATGCTCGGCCTCGTAATCTTTATTGCCATGGTCGGCGCTTGCATGGGCAGCGGCATCTTCGGGGTGGCGGTGCCGTTGGTGCTCAAACGGTTCGGCGCCGACCCGGCCACCGCGAGCAGCATCTTTTTGACAACCTTCACCGACATTATCGGCATGGGCCTGATGCTGTTCCTTGCAACCTCGTTGGTGCTGTAACCACGTTGCCTGACAACAGGCTCGCTTTTCATCACTATGCGGGTTCTTTGAAGAGTTCCTTTCAAGCGGGAAAAGCACGCCAGCTTCACGTTTACGGATGCCGTATTTCTTAAACTAGCGCAGCTGACTGTCCTTGCTGCCACGGCGATTGATACCACCATGAGACGTTTCGTGTTTTTCAAGACTAGACTGACACGCAACGCAAAGTTGAACCCCGGGAATCGCTTTGCGGCGCGCTTCCGGAATCGCACTGTCACACTCCTCGCAGTGGGTGGCACTCTCGCCGCTCGCCAACTGGCTGCGTGCGCGCTGCACCTCGTCTTCTACGCTCGCGTCGATCTGATCCTGAACGGCGCCATCCCGGGACCAACCACCTGCCATAGCGCTCTCCCATCTTTGCAAAAGTCGTGTAAAACTGCGTCTGACCCGTTTCGTACGGTGCGCTAGTCTGGAAAACTGCTCGTACTCTCAATGACTTTGAATCACTGTCAATCATTTTCCAGCTTCTGCGCGGCTGCCCGCTATCGTCATAATCGCCGTGCAAGCTACATTCTGTTATTAAAAAAGAAAGGTGCCTTTGTGTCCACCAGCGTCCAGATAAGCGACATTAACCTTACCTACCCAACTGAGTCCGGCACCGTCGCGGTGCTCAACAACGCTTCACTCACGATCCCGCCCGGCGACACACTGGCGATTACCGGCCCCTCCGGAAGCGGGAAAACCTCGCTGCTTCTGTTGCTATCCGGGCTCCAGCGCCCGACCAGTGGAGAGATCCTCGTAGGCAACCAGCGCCTGGGCGAGATGGATGCCAACGCATTGGCCGACTGGCGCAGCGAACACCTGGGCATCATCTTTCAGTCCTTTCATTTGTTACCGGGCCTGACCGCACTTGGGAACGTTAGTCTGCCGCTGGAAATCGCCGGGCAGGCGGATGCCCGCGAGCAGGCCCTTTCGATGCTGGAGGCGGTCGGCCTTACCCACCGGCTGCAGCATTATCCAGGACAGCTTTCCGGGGGCGAGCAGCAGCGTGTCGCGATCGCGCGGGCACTGGTGCATCAGCCAAGCCTACTACTGGGCGATGAGCCCACCGGCAACCTGGACCATGCCACTGGCGAAAAAGTACTCTCGCTGCTGTTCGACCTCCACAAGGAAAGCAAATCCACACTGGTGCTGGTGACCCACGACGAACGTGTCGCGGAGCGCTGCCAGCACCGGGTCCGGATGGATGGTGGGTGCCTTTATGAAGCGTAACGCTCAGACAAAGCCGCTGTGGATGGTCAAATTCGCGATCACCGATCTGCGATCACGCATCTCCGCGCTTAAGGTCTTTCTCGCCTGCCTTATCCTCGGCGTTACCCTGGTGGCAGCTACGGCCAGCCTCTACCGGGTGATCGAACAGAGCCTGCTGGCGGATACCCGCATGCTGTTGGGTGGTGACGTGGAGCTGGATGCCGGTGAGCCGTTACCAAGTGACGTGATCGATTGGGTAGGGCGCACCGGAACTCTTTCGCTGGTTCGGGAGTTCGACACTATTGTTAGCGGCGAAAGCGGTGACGGCTTCTTTCGCGCTGAGATCCTGATTCCGGATGAGGCCTATCCGCTCTACGGTGAGCTGCAGCTAACGCCGGATCAGTCGCGTGCCGAGCTAACCGCACGCAAGGATGGCCGATGGGGCGCCGTGATTGACCCCTTGCTGGCCGAGCGCCTGGGCCAGACCATCGGGGACCAGATCGAAATCGGCGCGGCCACCTTTCGCATCAGCGGCCTGATCCAGAAACAGCCGGACCGTCGCCTGAATGCCAACTGGCGTGGCCTGCCCATCATGATTTCCGAACAGGCGGTCGAGGCGACGGAACTGATCCGGCCAGGCAGCCGCGTGGACTACGAATACCGGGTGAAGACCGACCAAAACCTGGATACGTGGCTGGCGGACTTCGAACAGGCATTCCCGGAACCAAACTGGGACACCACCACCTTCGCCGAGCGCAGCCAACGCATCGCCGAACGGCTGGACCAGATTGCCACAGCGCTCATCCTGATTGCCTTTACCACGCTGTTTATTGGTGGCCTCGGTGTCGCCAACAGCATACACGCCTACCTGGATGAAAAACTGGGCACCATCGCCACCCTGCAGACACTCGGCCTGCGCCGCAAACCCTTGGTGGCCATTTACCTGTTGCAGATCGGACTGCTGGGCAGCCTGGCTGGCCTGATCGGCGGCGGATTCGGATTGGGGTTCTCCGCGGTAGCGATATCCCTGGCCGGCGACGCCTACGCGCTGTCCGGGCCCGAAGGGGCAGGGGGCTGGTTATCCCTGTGGTTTGTTCCCTTGCTGCTGAGCTGGCTGTTTGCGGTGCTCACCGCCTACGTGTTCGCGCTGCCGGCCCTGGCCAGGGCCCTGGCTGCGTCACCGGCCGGGCTGTTCCGGGGGCAGGTACAGGCCGCCCGTAACGAACCCCGAACATGGCGGGTCGCGAGCTATGTGCTGCTGGCGATCTATATCAGCGCCACTCTGTTCTGGTTGCCGTCGCCGCAACTGGGATTCCTGTTCCTGCTGGCGGTGGTCGTACTCTGGGGCTTGCTGGAGGGCATTATCAAAGGGCTGCGGCGAGGCGCCAAAGCGCTTGAGAGCAGTGGCTTTGCCGACCGCAAGTTCGCCCGACGGCTGGCGTTGGCCAACCTTCACCGGCCGGATTCACCCCTGCGGGCAACGTTGTTGTCGCTCGGCACCGCATTGACCTTGGTAGTGGCCTGCACCCTGATGGTCACCACACTTTTGAGAGCGCTGGAAACCACGATCCCGGCGGAATCCCCCGCGCTGATCCTCTACGAAGTGTTCCCGGACCAGATGGAGCCGCTCACGTACGGCCTTGAATCGCTGGATCCGTCCAGCAGAACGGAACTCCTGCCACTGGTTCGCGCCAGAATGGCAACCATCAACGAAGAACCTATCGCAGATGCGCTCGCTGACGACCCCCGAGCCAGGCGCGAAGCCATGGGGGACGAATACAAGCTCACCTACCTGGCGGGAAATCCGGAAGGCCTTGAGCTGGTACAAGGCAACTGGTGGAGCACTCCGGCCCCGGAAGGGGAGCCCGCCTACATGGCGATGGAAGACCGCGAAGCCAACGCACTCGGGCTAACGGTGGGCGACCGGATTGAGTTCACGGCCCAGGACCAGCCGATTGCCGTCGAAATCCGGGCCATATACCGCCAGAAAGGCTTACAGACCCGGTTCTGGTTTGAAGGTGTTCTGCAGCAAGGCGCCCTGGATGGATTGATCAGCCTGTACGTCGGCGCGGTCTACCAGAGCGACCCCGCCGCCAAGGAATCGCAGCAATGGCTGGCCAGCAACATCCCCAACGTGATCACACTGCGCACGGCGGACTGGCTTGAAACGGCGGGAGACCTGCTCAACAAGGCAGCCGCTGGCCTTGCGGCGGTTGCGTCCGTCAGCCTGCTGGCGAGCCTGTTGGTGTTGTCCAGCGTGGTCAGCGTCAGCCGCAGGCGCCAACTCTACGAGGCCAACCTGCTGCATTGTCTCGGTGCCAGGCACCAGGCCATCCGGAACTCCATGCTGCTGGAAACCGGCTTGCTGACCTTGCTGGCGACGGTGTTCGCCACCGGGCTGGGTTCGCTGATCGCGCTGCCGGTGGCAGACCTGGCGCTGAAACTGCCAGCGGGAGATCTGTGGTGGATCGGCGCATTGGTGGCCGGCGTCGTCAGCGCGCTGGCGTTGCTAGGAGGATTGCTGCCTACGTTGAGGGCGATGCGGCTGAATCCGGCGGTTCTGTTGCGGGATGGGTAATTGACTGGTTACATCGCCCTCGCGAACAACCCAAAGGGCAGGGCCTTCAACACATAACTGAGCGGTGTCCAGGGCCACCAGGGCACATAGGCGCGGCGTACCTCGGAATCGATCGCTTTCACCAGAGCTTTTACGCCGGTTTCCAGATCCACCCGGAAGGGGGCGTTCTTGGTATCGCGGTTGATGTCGGTGAGGATGTAGCCCGGCATGATGTTGCTGACGTTGATGGGCTTGCCCTTGGTGTCCAGTTGCAGGCCTTCAGCCAGTGACGCTACGGCGGCCTTGGTGGCTGCGTAGACGTTGATAGGGCCACGGAAGCCGCGAACACCGCTGACTGACGACATCAGTACCAGATGCCCACTGTTCTGTTCCCGGAAAATCTCCATCGCCGCCTCGCTTTGGGCAATGGCGGCGATAAAGTTGGTTTCCGCCGTCTGCCGGTTGGCGGCAAAGTGCCCACGCCCAATCGGCTGGGAGCTGCCAATACCTGCATTCACCACCACGCGGTCAAGGCTGCCCAGCTCTTCCCGGAAGCCCCGGAATACCTCGAACACCTGTTCGTAGTCGCATACGTCCAGTCCGCGGACCAGCACCCGAATATCGGGGTAGGCCTGTTGTAATTCCCGCTGTAATGCCTCCAGCTTATCCGCCCGCCGCGCACAGAGCGCAAGATTACAGCCCTTGGCGGCCCATTCGCGGGCCATGCCTTCACCGAGGCCGGTGCTGGCACCGGTAATCAGAATGTTCTTTCTCATTGGTTATGCCTTGGCTGGTTCGAGTTGTTTGAAGTCAGCCTAGCATGATTGGGTGAGTTTGGAATTGGGTGACGCGCCTTAATCTACGGTCCTCGTTAGCCCCGACTCATGCAGCGCATTGCCAATCGCCTGATAGGCTCTTTCCGCTTCCGACAGTGCTGCATAATCGCGTGCGCAAACCGCGACGATAACCGCTTCATCGGGTGCCTGGGGGTTGAGCAGGCCGATATCGCAGGAGCGGGCCACCTGGGTGCCGGTTTTGTGGGCCAAATGGGTGCCTGCCGGTAAGCCCCCTGCAATCCGATGATCCCCGGTGGTGATTTCGGATAGATACCCCAGCAATTGGTCCGTGTGGGCGTCATTCAGAAGTTCGCCCTTGACCAGTTGCTCCAGCAACGCCCCGAAAGCTTTGAGACTGCCCGAGTTGATTCCCCGCTGGTAATAGCGTTCAAAGGCTTCACGCACGCCTTTGGCATCCGCCTCGCTCGCAGTGATGTTCAGTTTATCCAGCAACATATCGTACCGCGCCTGGTAGGTATTGGCGGTCTTCAGATCGATGAAATCACGATTGGTCAGCACCGATACACTGGGGTGAACTTCTCTGTAAGCGTCGTACCGCACCTGAAGGATCGTGGTGATCGGCCCCAGCCCTTCGGGAACCAGCCGTGCCAAATCCTCCGCGAACGATTTTTCGCCAAGAAAACGTATCAACATGTCCGTTGCCGTGCTGTCACTGTCGACAATAGAGCGTCTGTTGAGCTCTTCCAGGCTGTAACGGGCACCGGGATCCACCCAGAGTAGATCTCCCGTGCCATCCACATAATCCGCGGCCCGGAGGGTGAGTTTCTGCTCCAGATCCAGGCCTTCGTTCTCGGCACGTTGCATCAACACGATGGCCAGCGGGATCTTGACGGTAGACGCCAGGTACCAGTCCTGGTCGATGTTATGGGAAACCTGCTGACCCGTCCCCAGATGACGGATGTAGACCCCCAGCTCGCCGGAGAAAGTCCGGTCAATGCGTTCGATTTCTTTCTGCAGAGCCGGGGACCAGTCATCGGCCTGGGCCACAGAACCCAGGCTGAGAACGAAGAGGGCCAACAGTGCCGCACCGGCCTGCGAGAAGATAGGTTGCAGATTCATGGGGCTCCCTGTTTGCGCCGGGTTACAAATGCTAAGGGTTCCAATGCTGCGTGCACTGTCCGACGGCTGTCAACGAACCGCCAGTTACGATCCGGTAGCCTTCAAGCGATCTTCATCTATTACCGCTAAACCTGATATGCGAAGGTTGCGTTTATAGGGAAAGAACCCAACTGCGGCGCAGGGAGTATCCGAAATGGCGAGCAAAGGCGAACGTATTGACGGTCTGGATGCCCTTCGGGGCTTTGCCATCTTCGGTATCCTGCTGATTAATATTCAGGTGTTCTCGGGCTGGGGGTTCGTCTCCGCTGACACAAGGCAAGCGTTAACCTGGTCGGAATGGGACGAACCCATCGCCACCTGGCTGGACATCCTGGTGCGGGCCAAGTTCTATAGCCTGTTCTCCCTGCTGTTTGGTTACAGCTTCATGATGCTGGCCCAGCGGGTACAGCAAAGCCCCGTCCGCTATCACTTGCGGCGAATGCTGGGGCTGCTGGTTATTGGCACCGCCCATTCCCTGTTCCTATCCCCGTGGGACATCCTCATGCTGTACGGGGTAATGGGGCTTTTCCTGGGGGCCTTCCTGAACGTTCGCGCTCCAACGCTGGCTGCCTGCGGCGTTGCCCTGCTGGTAGTCACGGGTGTAGCACTCTGGTTCGAGCCCCAGTTGGGGTTGGCGGATCTCGGAAGCGGCCTTTCACTGCGCCTGCTGCAGGACAATGTGCCAGCCCTGAGTGGGGGGAGTTACCTGGAGGTGGTCGAAGCCAATGCCTACCTCAGCGTCAGCGTGTTTCTGGATCGGATTGAACACCTGCGCCCCCTACGGGTGATGGCGATGTTTCTATTTGGCGCCGCTGCTGCCCGCCTGCACCTGGCGGAGCGCAATTCGGGCCATGTCCGGCTATTGATTGTGGTGGCACTGGTTGGCCTGGTGGTCGGCACCGCCCTGGCCATGGCCGAGGTCAAACTGGGTGAAGAGAGCCTGGCCCACAGGGTTGTAAATTTGCTGGGCGGTGTAGGCGCTCCACCGTTGCTTGCCATGGGCTATGGTGCCGTTCTGCTGCTTTGGTGGCGGGGCAGGGGACGCTTGACCGGGGCGGTTCGCTCGGCCCTTGCGCCAACCGGTCGTATGGCACTCACCAACTACATTCTGCAGTCCGCCGTCTGCATCTGCGTGTTCTATGGCATGTGGGGCGACCGCTTCGCCTCACTCTCGCTCGCAGCGCTGATGCTGTATTCAACGGTATTTTTCATCGCCCAGATGATCTTCAGCGCCGTCTGGCTGCGGCTGTTCACCCAAGGGCCCCTGGAATGGCTCTGGCGCTGGCAGATGAAGCGCAAGCGGCCGAGGTTGCTCCGAGCAGAGGCATAGAAATAGAAATCAAGCCTCGTCCTTCAAAGCCAGACTGACCAGCTTGTGAACCACGGGCGACACCAGCATGATGGTGGGAAAGGCGACCGCAAACGCAAAAAGCCAGGCATTCAGCCAGATTGAAACGATATTGCTGGTCCAACCCACATTAAAAACACTGATCACCAGTGACATGATGCAGGACATCAACAGTGACATGAAAAACGAAAATACGATTCTGTGATATTTGCGGTCAATCATTCTTTATCTCTTGAATACATTGGTAGAGCCCGGTAAGGGTTCCCCAGGGCAGTTCAGACTCTTTATTGTTTTTTCCTTCAGCCAGATCGTCTCGCCCTGATACGGATGTTCTCTCCAGTCTTCTGTCACCTCAATACAAAAACCGGGCAAATCAGGCAGGCGCTTGATAAAGGTTTTTGGATAACCTTCGGGCTTTTCACCAATAATGGCAGAATCCGAGTTCTTCAAATTGACGGTTGATTGCTGCGATGCACAACCAATAAGGCCTATGCCCAGCAGTATGGTGAGAATGCATTCCGTAAGCAAAAAGGGGCGAATTCGGTAGTTAGCCGTTCTATACCTGCGTTTCATCCGGAATCCGTTCCAACAGGTCGGTAATGCCAACATCCAAACCTGCCTGCGACAACAACGTTGAAACTTGCCCCCGATGGTGGGTTTGATGGTTAAAGAAATGGAGAACCAGGCTCGAATACCGCTTGTTGGCGGAAACACCTTTCATGTTGTGATAACTGAGAACAACATCCAGGTCGCGTTCGGAGAGATGGGATATCCAGCCGATAATCTGGCGATCCAGCCAGATCCGGTGTTCCTTTAAACGCCCTAGATCGTCAAAGAGGATCTGATCCAGGCTGGCAGGGTTTTCGAGCTCAGCGACCGACTGAAACAAGTCCACGCAGGATGGATGGGTCACAAACCGCTTGAGCCACACGGTGTCCGCCACAACGATGTGATTGAGCGTACCCAGAATGGAGCCGAAAAAGGCCCCACGGTCTTTGGCTAGCTCCGAGGCGGAGAGGCGACCGGCCGCTTCATAGACCTTCGCGTTCATCCACTGATTGTAAGCGGCCAATAATTGGAAATGTTCTTTCAGACTCATCGGGGCTTCTCTCTGGTGGAGGGCGTCACTTCAAGTACACTGCTCTAATTTTACGCCCGCATACCGAGCCTCACAACGAAAGAAAGCGCTCGAGGCGTACCCGCTCTTCCTGCAATGCTGGCTTGAACGCGGCGTCGCCTGGGGCGTGTCCGCGCACATACCCTGGCTCCAGCTCCAATTGCCCACCACGTACCGCGGCATTAGCCCAGCCGATGACATGACCGCGCCACAGCATAGGCAGTGCATAGTAACCACGCACCCGCTTTGGTGCCGGAGTGTAGGCCTCGAAACGGTAGGCCCAGCCCCAGAAACGTTCAAAGCGATCGCGGTCCCAAACTAGGGGGTCGAAGGGCGCCAGTAGGCGCAGGTGGTCATCCAGCACATCGTCACCCGCAAAGCGGCGGCTGCCAGGATTCTCGCCGATGGGCCAAAACCACCGGCAGCCATCCACTGTCGCCTGGGGCAGCCGAGCCCTTGCGCGCTCGAGTGCTTCACGACGACGCTCGCGCCACTGCGGAACCGCTGCAGAACTCACGCTCGTTACCAGGCGGCTGAGCGTAGCCGCAGGCAGCGGGGCATACTTTGCGACTGCCACGTCGACCAATGCGTCTAGTGTGGTAACCGGGTCCACCGAGTCGTGCTCATCAGCGAGCGGCGGCGCATACAGGCGTACCCCAGCTTCGCGCTTCGCCACACGCAGCAGCCCGCGATAATGCATGCCGTCCAGGAGCTGCGTACTGGCACGGCTATTACCGCCGAACCAATTCTTGGTGGTGCCATGCTCGAAGGCTGAGTCCACCTCGCGCGGGTGAACGACACCGCGGCTTTGCACAAATTCCAGCACCGCCTGCGCCTGGTCCCAGCGTGAGCGTGGCCACTCGGTGCGCGCTGCACGTGGGTGCATAAGGCGCTGCGTGGTACGGGGCAGAATCCCGTAGTTAACAAAGAAATCCTCCTCGACAGCCAGGCGCGGGTAGCGAGCTTCCAGGTCACCCGCCTGGTAGTCGGTAACACGATGGCGGAGCGTCAAATCCTGCGCCCGGGCCGGCGCTCGTATTGGGTCGAGCTGGACAAAACCCAGTTTATTGATTGCACGTGACAAACTGGTCGGCTTGAAGAGACTGCGCGAGATGGCGTAACGGCGCAAATGATCCATGGTGAGGGCAGCTGTCATAATCCTAAACCCTGACGGCAATCGAGCTGATGTGCTCAGAATGAAGAAACATCCGCGAAGCGGTGGAAAATTGGTCGTTGTACAGCCGATTGTTGGCTTTCTCACGCATAGTTTGAATCAGCTGCGCGGTACCATTTTTACAGAAAAACTCGGATCGTTTGGTACCAATCCTTCAAGTAAGGAAGCTTCATAATCTCTGAATGTTTTGTCGTGCCAATACTTTAAACACGATCGATTAAAGTATGCACGTTTAGCCAAGTAAGACGTATTTATTGCGCCCAGTGAATAGACAATTCTCAGCCCAACATTAGTAATAATTGGATCCTGAGAAGGCGACTCCCCAATATCTACATACTCCCAAACACCGTCGCCTAGCGGCGAAGAAAAGTTCACAACCTGGCCAGGAGATACCTGCTTCTCATCAAAATAATCAATTAAAACTGTCTCTCTTGGGTACGCCAGAAGGGCATCAGCAAGTTTTCTAAAATCTTCCGATGTTTTCCAGAATGCCGACAGACGTCCGGAGATCACCACATGCTTAGCGCTACTTGATCGCAGGAATTCCTCAATTTCCGACAGAACTATATTGGCAACGCCTGGGTAACGCGCCTGACTATTGGCGACTACTGTCTGAGAACTGTCGACGTGCACGATGTCGAAACTTCCCGACAGTTCTGAGGCAACCTCCGGGAACCCGCAGAACACGACAGGACCATTAATTGTTCCCAGTATTGATGTGATATTTTCGGCAACTCTCTTGGGATCATGAAAAGCCTTATAGACCGTGTCCCAATCAATACTGTCTGAATAATCATCCGTCATGAAATGGCTCTCTGACCTGAACTATGTCTCCCCACTAGTAGGGCTGCCCCGACTCGTGGGTTAGCCTCAGCCAGAGCCATATTTTACGTGTTCACATGCGTAAACTGGGGGGCAACACCATGAAAAACATAGCACACTGTTTATTGGCCTGGATACGCACAAAGACTCCATCGCTGGCGCTTTTACCCACGGTTTAAACAGTTCTGTCCCGGTTTTCTGTTAAGACTGAGTCCACCTTTCATAGTAATCAGTTGCCTTACTTGTCCGGCTGAATCGAGATATGCCGGTCCGGCGGCGGCAGTTTGGGTAGCATGGCTTCCACATCAACGGTGTGGGTAGCGAAAAAAGCTTCCGCCGCTTCAATCAGGGCCGCGTCGGTTTTGAGGATACCAAGATAGACCGGCCATTCGGCGTCGGTCAGTTCCGTGCTGTAACGACCCGGATCGACTCCCACCAGCTTGGCCAGAAACCGGAACTCCATTTCGTTCATGACGGCGTAATCGCACCGTTTGCTCAGAAACATGCCCAGCATCTGTTGGGCATTGTAAGCGTCATGGCGGGCCAGGTCGGTACCAACCCGCTGCTCAAGTCGATCACTGTAGACAAACCATTTGCGCAGACAGATGCTGCCCTCAAGATCATCGAAGGAGCCCGGTTGTCGGTCAGGTTGAGCGAACAGACGATCACGCCAGGTTAACACCGGTCCGACGGCGTGCATCCGGTCTGGCAGCGGCATCCATAACGGGTTGGCGAAAACCGCATTGGCTCGTCCTTTTTCCAGGGCCCAGGCCTGGCGTTTGCGCGGCATCGGGCGGAAACCGGCTGTAACACCGGCCTTCAGGCTGAACTCATTGATCACCTCGACCAGAATGCCCTTGTTAAGGGTGTCACCGTAATAGAACGGCAGAAAACCCTCGTCCGACCCCATAATCTCGAGCGTTTGGGAAGAAACTGGAAGGCACCAGAATGCTACGATGATCAGCAAGCCTGCTCTCATGAAAATTCCTCTTATGCGCCAGTCACAGGCTAGGACTGCCTACTGCACCGGGGTAAGTCCTCTTTTGAGACTGCAAAAGGCCTCTAGGATTCGGCTTCATAGGTGATCAAATCCACCTCCGCTGCCTGCATACGCAGAGGGACCAGGGCCTGATACGAGGCAGAATTGTGCCATTTGACCACGGCCTCCATGCTTGGGAAGCGGATAACCACGGTATCTGTATGAGGGTGTTGCCCGCTCAGGACTTTTGCTTGCGTGCCGCGAAGCACAAGTTCGGCGCCCAAGGGCAGCAGGGTATCGGGGACCTGGCGGCGGTATTCTTCCCATCTGGCTGGGTCTTTTATGGTGATTTGGCCGATTACGTAGGCTGTCATTTGTGGACCTATCTTGTTGTCGGTTTTGTTTTCTGTATCCCTGTTTTATCAAAAAATGAACCGTCTGTCGGATTCAATGGATATTTCAATATCGCTTCTCTTTCGCTAGGCTATCAGCAATTCACATGGAGGCGAACATGAAAGGATTCCGCGCGTTAGCCTGTGCGTTGCTAGTTTCTCTCCCCGTCCTGGGCTATTCCGGCACGTTGGTAGTCTCGCAAGATCTGGCCTTGGAATATCCGGAGCCTGAACTGATCTCCCATTCGAGCAACATGCTTATCCTGAAATACCACGATTGGGTGTTGTCTCACCAGGTTGTCGATGGGGAATCTATGTATTCGCAGGTGGACCTCGCCGGTGTTACTGGGGAGTTTATTCAGTCCATATTCATTCCTGAAAAACGCTCCGTACTACCGAACTGGCTGCAACTGCTTGCGGAAGAGCAGGGCAGGGAGTTTGGCTTGCCAGAAGGGGAAGTGACCAGCCAGATGGTCGGCCAATTCGAGTTGCTCGGCACCTACAGCAAACAACACAGATCAGGGTATCTGTATGTGTTTGACCGGGCAGCCATTCATCACATCGTGATTCAGGGGACTGAAGAGCGGTATCAAGAGGTCATCAACAACATCAGGGAGCGATGATATGGATATCTACGACAGGGAGTATCTGAAGGAATTTCTGGTTGCGTTGTTTGGGCAGCAAGCCAAGAGTTGGCACCCAAACGACGAATTATTCGACCTGACCTACGAGTTAATCTCGGAATCAGGCGAATGCGATGAAGCGATGAGGTTTGTTCCAGAACCATTAGGCCCGGGCAAAAATGCCCTGAAATGGTTGTCCAAGGAGGCCAGAAGCAAGTTTCTGAAAACGCTTGCTGAGAACAAAGAGCACTACACACTGTGCGTTAAAGCTGCTGCTTATCGTATGGTACAGCGTTTTCATATGGCGGCGCTGGGGGTTTAAATAGATTTGTCCCAGTTTCCTTTATGGAACGAATCCTTTCTCTGGGGCGTTTCAGGCGCAAAGACAGCCCTTGCTCACGGTATAGCCTGTAAACG
>CAJXOQ010000073.1 GCA_913057975.1 uncultured Marinobacter sp. | reverse complement strand
ACCGTGGATCATCTTCGAAGAACGGCTGGAGGTCCCCCAGGAGAAGTCCCGTTGCTCCACCAGTAAGGTGCTCAAGCCGCTGCCGGCGGCTTCGCGAGCGATGCCCGCTCCGGTGATGCCCCCGCCGATCACCACCACATCGAAGGTGGCGTCGCCACGGGCCAGCTGGTCAAGCTTTTGTTCGCGCGTTAGTGGCATTACTTCTGAACCAGTGTTTGTGGGTTCATCAAGCCGGCCGGATCGAATGTCTGGCAAAGAGATCCGATGGCCAGCATGCCCAGCTCGCCTTTTTCGACCGGCAGGAAGGGCGCGTGATCCTTGCCAACGCCATGCTGATGGCTAATGGTGCCCCGGTTGTTAACGATAATCTCAGAGGTGCTGGTTTTCAGGGTTTTCCAGCGGGCCAGGGTTTCCTCGTAACTGTCGGCCACCCGGAACACATAGGTGGTGTAGAGGCTGCAGCCCTGGGTATAGAAATGCGAAAGATGAGTGAAAACGTGAACCAGCTCTTTCTTTTCATTCAGCTGGTTACGGAGGTTTTCTTCAATCTGGTTTAAGAGTTTGTCGACGTTGTCCCAGTCGGTGGCGGTTTCCAGGGTATCAACGGCGTACCCGAGTTCCCAGAGGGCTTCTCGCAGGTACGGCATGGTGAAGCGTTTGGCGGCCCATTTATCGCCCAGCTGTTTACCGGTGTAGATTCCACCAAACTCGCGGCAGAGTTCGCGAGTTTCCTTTAGGGCATTCCGGCATTGGCGTTTGCTGCCTGTGACGCCAAACGTCATCATGCATTTGCCGTCTTTGGCGCCCCGCAGGCCCAGATAGGACTCAAGCAGGCCAATCATCCCGGGGTGGCCCGCCAGGGCAAGCTGGGTTTCGGTCTCGGTGGCGTTGCTCAGGCGCAGCATCGAGAGCTGGGTGCGGTTCTGCACCAGCTTGCGACACGCTGTTCGAGCCTTGTCCCACGAAGGGAAGAACATGACATGAAAGCTTTCATGGGCCGGCAAGGGCGTGACACGCACTTTCACTTCAGTGATCAGGCCGATTCTACCCTCGGAGCCCAGGATCATCTCGCGGATGTCCGGGCCGGCACTGGAGGCGGGAATCGTGGGGATGTCCAGCGTGCCTTTCAGGGTTTCGATGCGGCCCCCGGCAAACAGCTGCTCGATACGACCATAGCGGAGTGATTGCTGCCCGCTGGACCGGCTGGCGACCCAACCGCCAATGGTGGACAGTTCGAAAGACTGCGGAAAGTGCCCCAGGGTATAACCCAGAGCCCGTAACTGTGACTCCACCAACGGTCCCGGGGTGCCAGCCCCAAAAGTGGCGATCTGGCTTTCCCTGTCCAGGTCTATCAGGCGATTCATCCGCCCCATATCAACGGTCAGCACTGGCTGGTCGCCGGCCACGGGGTTGATGTGGCCCGCCACGCTGGTGCCGCCGCCATAGGGGATGAGAGCAATACCGTTCTCGTCGGCATACTGAAGCAGAGCCTGGACATCCAGGGACGACTCCGGATAGGCAACACCATCGGGAAATACGCCAAAGTCGCCGCTGCGCATGGCGAGCCAGTCTGCGAGGCTTTGCCCGCGGGCGTGACGCACCCGATCTTCGGCCGCGTCGATACAGGCCGGATTCGGGGGCAGCCTACTATCTGGCACCTGAGTGCAAACCTGTTCCAGAGATACATCCGCGAGTGGAACGGCACTCCCTACGCGCTCGTCCAGAAACCGCTGCCCCTCTTTGGGTAACTCAAGATTGAACTGGTCATCTCCCCAGCCGTTCCAGCGTCGCATGTTGGCCGTTCCTTATTGGTAAATGTGTGTGCGTCTGAGCACTCGTGAGGCAGATTGTACCGCCGGGTACTGTTAACGCAGTGTCGTGTGACGACAAGTCTTGTGTCTTATGCCGACAGCGGTGAGTCTAGCGAAGGCTGTCCACCATGCGATCATTGAGGCTTTGCCAGTGCTCCAGTTTTCTCGCTTCCCCGATTCGTTCGGAGTCACCACCGGAGCGGTTCAGCCAAAGGCCGTCACCGTTAAAACTGTAGACCGGTTCCAGGTCCCGTCTCTGGGACGCGGGTTTGATCTCATTAATAAGGTTGTCGAGGATCAATGGATCGGCGTCGGGCTCGGGATACCACGCCAACACCATATGCGCCTGGTTCAGCTCCAGCGCCTTGACGTAGACAATGCGTAGTTGCTCGTCGGGAACGCCCATGGATTTAAGGGTGAGGTATTTTGCGATGGAGAAGTCCTCGCAATCTCCGCCGTTGGTGGTCAGCAATTCAACGGGCGTCGCCCAGTAGTCTTCTTCTCCCCAGTGGGCAATGTCGCTGACAAACCGGACCCGGTTAAAAAAGGAATTCACGAGCCGGAGCTGTCGGTCGATGGCTGCCCGGGACGCCATATCGTAGAGGCTCTGCCAGGTTTCCAGCCGGCCGTGGGCCTCCTCGCCGAACTCCGAACGCACGTAGGACATGAGTCGTTCGCTGAGTTCGAAGGCGGCCACCGATAGCGTGATGACCATGAGTAGCATGGAAAGCAGGGAACCGCGGCGGCGAGGATTCGATGCGGCCGTCTCCATGGCGGCCCTCAGTTGTTGGCTCTCAGGCGTTCACGAAGTTGTTCCAGGCGCTGCCGAATTTCCTCCCGGCGTTGGTCGCTGGTGTCTGTGTTGGCGGAGGAGGCGCGTCTATCTACGCCTGATGGACGTATCTGTGTGCCACGGGGCTCTTCCTGGTCCTCGGAGGTTTGCGTGGAGGCCATCGAGATACCGGATCTGTCCTCGTCTTCTGGAAAGTAGAGATTTTCCAGCTTGCCGCCACGCTCAATAATGATTCGATTGGCACGTACTGATCGAAGTGTGGCGTTGCCGGGCAGCTGATCACCGACAAGATAGGCTTCGGTGTTTCGTTTGTCGTCTTCAACCAGGGCGCTGCCGGGAAAGTCGCCGGATGCAGCCAATACACCGCGGAGAAACAGACGCAGATTGGTTTCCGGCAGGTTCTCGGTGTCGGGTTCCGATTGGGGGACCTCTTTGCCAGGTTCTCCAAACAGGGCAAAAGAGGCCAGGTTTACCTCTGGTACCTTCCGGGTGCCGGTTTCCGCTATTGCCATGCCTGTAGCGGAAGTGGTGTCGCCAGCACTGGTTTCAGCCTGCCAGAAACGAACGCCCTGCCACGCTGTCACAGTGATCATGGCGATGCCTGCGACGGTGGTGATTATCAGTGGTAACCTTGAACTGGTAAAAAGCATTGAATGTCCCGAAAAGAGCAGGTGTGGGCCGGCAAAAGGCCCACAGGTTATCAGACTGCAACGATTTATTGGCAGTATAGTGTATAGAGTTATTCAGCGGTTCCATATCCTATGGTAGCCTTCCTGAATTAATTGAATAAAAAGGGATTCTGGAACATTTTTCTTTCCGCCCCGGCAACAAAACGAGGACGATCGTGGACACAGACACAGAACTTCAGCCGCAGGATGCTCCGCTCGGCCGTCTACCTTTCACGTTCGCCAAACGCAACGGTGTGATCCTGACCCGTGACGACGACGGCGATCCTGTAATCCTGGTAAGGCCCGGGGCGGGTCATTCGGCGCTGGCGGAAGCCAATCGCATCAGTGGTGGGCGCGCCAGGTTCTCTCCCATTGATCCGGCCCGGTTCGACGCGGCGCTGAATGCGGCCTATCAGAATGATTCCGCCGAAGCCATGCAGATGGTGGAAGGTATTGGCGATGATATGGACCTGGCGTCGCTGGCGGATTCGGTACCGGAAACCGAAGATCTGCTGGAGCAGGAAGACGACGCCCCGATCATCCGGCTCATCAACGCCATTCTTACCGAGGCGGTCAAAACCAGCGCCTCTGATGTCCATATCGAAACCTACGAAACACGGCTTGTGGTGCGCTTCCGGGTGGACGGTGTACTTCGGGAAGTGGTGCAGCCCAAGCGTGCGTTGGCGCCCTTGCTGGTGTCGCGGATCAAGGTTATGGCCAAGCTGGACATCGCAGAAAAACGGGTGCCACAGGATGGTCGTATCGCTCTGCGAGTTGCCGGACGTGAAGTAGACATTCGTGTGTCCACCATGCCGTCATCCAGCGGTGAACGGGTGGTATTGCGTCTTCTGGACAAGCAGGCCGGGAGCATTCGCCTGGAATCCCTGGGTATGGCAGGCGGCGATCTGAAAACACTGCGCCGGCTGATCTATCGGCCCTATGGCATCCTGCTGGTAACCGGTCCCACCGGTTCTGGTAAATCGACAACGTTGTATGCGTCGCTGCAGGAAATCAATGATCGCAGTCGGAACATACTGACCGTTGAAGACCCGATCGAGTACAACCTGCCAGGTATTGGCCAGACCCAGGTCAACACCAAGGTGGACATGACGTTCGCGCGTGGGCTCCGGGCCATTCTGCGTCAGGACCCGGATGTGGTCATGATTGGTGAAATCCGTGATCTGGAAACGGCGGAAATCGCCGTCCAGGCCAGTTTGACCGGTCACCTGGTGTTGTCGACTCTCCACACCAACACAGCAGTGGGTGCGATTACCCGCCTGATGGACATGGGGATTGAGCCGTTCCTGATTTCTTCCAGTCTGGTGGGCATCGTGGCCCAGAGATTGGTTCGGGTACTCTGCAAGGACTGTTGTGAACCCTACACGCCGAGCGAAGAGCATTGCGAATTCCTGCAGCAGGACCCGGCCAATCCGCCGACGATTCATCGCGCCAAGGGTTGCGAACATTGCAACCATTTGGGGTATCGGGGCCGTATAGGCATATACGAAGTGGTCGAGGTCAACGAGGAAATCAGCTCATTGATCCATAAACGGGCAGGGGAGCTGGATCTCGAACACGAGGCCAGGCTCCATGGCCCCAGCATCCATGCCGATGGCGTCCAGAAAATCCTGGATGGGGTGACCACGGTCGAAGAGGTCCTTCGCGTGACCCACCGGAGCAGATAACTGCATGCCAGCATTTGATTACAAGGCGCTCGACAGTCGCGGAAAACAGAAACAGGGCGTTGTTGAGGCCGATGCACCAAGGGCGGTTCGCCAACAATTGCGTGAACGGGGCCTGACGCCCCTGGCGGTGGAGCCGGCCTCGGAGAAACAGGCCCGGAGCAACCCATTGAGCAGCCGGGGCAGCCTGGCCACGGCGGATCTGGCCCTGGTGACCCGTCAGTTGGCGACGCTTATCCAGTCCGGCATCCCCATTGAACAGGCGCTTTCGGCGGCCGCCCAGCAGTCTTCGAAACCGCGTATTCGCAGCATGCTGATCGCCATACGCGCGAAAGTGATGGAGGGTTACAGCCTGGCGGATAGCCTCGGTGAGTTCCCCCGGGCGTTTCCACGGCTCTACCGTTCCACTGTGGCGGCGGGTGAACACGCCGGGCACCTGGATTTAGTTCTCAACCGGCTGGCGGACTATACCGAGGCCCGGCAGGAGGCCCGTCAAAAAATCCAGTTGGCGGCCATTTACCCAATCATTCTCAGCGTTGTGGCGATCGCCATTGTGGTGTTCCTGTTGACCTATGTCGTGCCGGACATCATCGAGGTGTTTGTGAAGCAGGGGCAGGAGCTTCCGGCGCTGACGGCAGCCATGCTGGCGGTCTCTGATTTCCTCGGCAACTACGGTATCTATCTGCTGATACTGATCATTATTGCACTGGTTGCTTTCCGGTGGTCATTAAAGAAACCTTCGTTCCGGCTCCGCTTTCATAAAAGCCTGCTCAACATGCCGCTGTTTTCAGGCATGGTTCGTGGCGTCAATACCGCGCGCTATGCCAGTACACTGAGCATTCTGACCACCAGCGGCGTGCCGTTGGTAGAAGCCATGCGTATTGCCGGTGAGGTGCTCTCGAATGACCACCTGCGCGAGGAATTGCGGGATGCAGCAAGAAAGGTGAGTGAAGGCGGTTCCCTGCATCGCTCGCTGGACCAGACGGGTTACTTCCCACCGATGATGCTGCACATGATCGCCAGCGGTGAAGCCAGCGGCGAACTGGACAGTATGCTGGAGCGGACAGCGACGATGCAGGAGAACACTCTGCAATCCAAGATTGCCGCCATCGTGGGCCTGTTTGAGCCGATGATGCTGCTGTTGATGGGCGTGGTTGTGTTGATTATCGTGCTGGCAATCATGCTTCCAATCCTGAATATGAGCAACCTGGTTGGCTAGGCCAGGACCGGCGGGCCAACCCCATTTCCAAACCCAGAGATAGGGACAGATGAAGAGCGAAACAATGAAATATCAAGTGGCACAACGGGGTTTCACCCTGATCGAAATCATGGTGGTCATGGTTATTCTGGGCTTGCTGGTAGCCATTGTGGCGCCCAATATCATGGGGCGAAGTGACCAGGCCCGTGTGACGGTTGCCGAAACACAGATGAGCAACATCGCAAACGCGCTGGATCTCTACCGCCTCGATAACAGTCATTACCCGTCAACCCAACAGGGCCTTGAGGCACTGGTGTCCAAACCCAGCGGCAGCCCCGAGCCGAGGAACTGGAATCCGGAAGGGTACCTGAACAGCGTTCCTGAGGACCCCTGGGGCGCGCCATACCAGTATGTTAATCCAGGCAGGGAAGGCCCCTATGACCTGTATTCCTATGGTGCGGACGGCCGGGAAGGCGGTGACGGCGACAACGCCGACATCAGTGTATGGAAGGTCAGGGACTGATCGTGCTCTCCAGGACGCGACAGTCGGGCTTTACACTGATCGAAATACTCGTTGTCCTGGTGGTGGTTGGACTGCTCGCGGCGCTTGCCGTTATGTCGATGGGTGGTAGCTCGCGTGATCGCGAGATGGAAAATGAAGTACGCGAGCTTTACCTGCTGATGCAGACTGCCTCAGAGCAGTCGATACTGAACAATACTGAGTTGGGCCTGATCCTCGAGGATGACAGCTATCGTTTTGTCGCCTGGGAAGAGTTGAGTGGCGAATGGAAGCAGCCAGCCGAGCGGATGTTCCGGACACGAAGCTTTCCGGAATGGATCACGGTGACTGAATACATCGAAAGCGATACCCCACGCCTTGCATCAGACGAAGATGAACTAAGGCCAGATGTGGTGTTTTTCTCCAGCGGTGAAACCACGACCTTTGAGATTGAGTTCCTTGTTGGCCGAGACGATTCCCGGATGCACACCATCGCGTCTGATGGCATTTCTCCCCTGGAATGGCGCCATCCCGGGAGTGAGGAGGGCGAGGAAGAATGAAGGGGCAACGCGGTTTTACACTGATCGAGGTCCTGGTGGCTTTGCTGGTGTTTGGCCTGATTGCGACCGCGGCCGCTGAGGTTGGCAGTCAGTATATTTCCAGTTATGAGCGAATTCGCGACAAAACCCTGGCTGGCTGGGTGGCAGACAATCGCATCAACGAAATCCGGCTTCAGGAAAACCTTCCCTCTATTTCAGAGAACTCGGACGACATCGAATATGGGGCCTATCGATGGCAGGTAACGACCGCTGTCCTTGCCACAGAGGACCCGTCCATTCTTAGGGTTGAGGTATCGGTGGCGCAATACCGCGGCAACAGAACGGAGCCCGCCCCGATTCACACGTTGTCTGCATTTATTGGTGAGAACTGATGTCGGCCCCCATGATCGTTTCCCAACACCGGTCGCATCCTTCCGCTCAAGCGGGCTTTACCCTGATGGAGGTGCTGATCGCGGTAACCATCACCGCTGTTATCGGCCTCGGGGTATGGCAGGTGCTGGGCAATGTGGTCTCGTCCAGGGATCGGGTCAACGAAGTGGCGGAACAGTTTGATGACATTCAACGCACCATGCTCTTGCTGGACCGGGATATTACCCAGGTGGTGAACCGGTCCGCCCGTGACATATACGGCGATTTTCGTCCCGCACTGACCAGCCGTGAGGAGGAATTTTCGTTGATTCTCACCCGTCAGGGGTGGCGCAATCCGCTTGGAACCCGACGCAGCAGTCTGCAACGGGTGGGCTGGGAATACACCGGGGACGAATTGCGCCGGCGGTACTGGGTAACCGTCGACAGGGGGCAGGAAGACAACAGCCAGGACCTACTTCTGCTCACTAACGTGACCGACTTCTCCGTCCGCTTTCTGGATGACCAGCGAAACTGGCGGGATGAATGGCCTGACGAAGAGAGTATGGCCAACACGACGCCGGGTACGCGCCCCGACATTCCCTTACCGTTGGGTATTGAGGTCACCATAGAGCACGAACGCTTTGGTGAGCTGGTAAGGACCTTTACGCTTCCTGATTTTGATAATGACGTTGCCCAGGGTGTGATGAACAGCGCCAACGACGCCGCGGATGATCAGGACGATGACCAGCAACAGGACCAGAACCAGAACTCTTCCGAAACAGGAGCAGTTGGTGGGTAAACGTCCATTCAACGGAAGACCGGGTAATCACCAGGGCGGAGTGGCGCTGATCATGGTGCTCTTGGCCATGGCACTGGTGGTCATGTTGGCCACAGGCATGACGCAGCAGCAAAGCGTGCGGGTGTTCCGCGCCAGTCACTACCTTGCCCAACAGCAGGGGCACAGCGTCGCCCTGGGGGCGGAAGCTTTCGCCCGCCAGATTCTGGTACGGGATTTTGAGGACGATAAGGAAAACAACCTTATGGTGGACAGCCTGGATGAGTTCTGGGCCAAGAATGCCGCAATCCTCCCTCTCGATGATAATGGCGTGGTTGAAATTCAAGTTGATGATCTCGGCGGCAGGATCAACCTCAATGATCTGGTGAGTGCCAACGGACAGGTCGACCCTGTTGTTCGTGATCGTATAGCCCGTTTGCTCCTGGTTCTTGAAATCACCAGGGTCAAAGTCGATGCGCTGGTCGACTGGATCGATCCGAACGACCAGACCGTCAGCGCCGATGGGGCAGAGGACGGGCGGTACCTGTCTGAGGAACCGGCTTACCGGGCCGGCAACCAGCCCTTTGTCGATGTCTCCGAACTCCGCATGATCGATGGTATGACCAAGGAAGCCTACCGGGCACTAAGGCCTCACGTATCGGCGTTACCTGTGACCGGCTTGGGCATCAATGTGAATACCGCGACGGCACCGGTACTCAGGTCCCTTCACGAGGAACTGACACAGGCGCAGGCAGACGCTATTCTTGAGAGGCGTTTGGAGGAGCGCTTCGAGAACGTACAGGACTTCCTGGCGTTACCGGAGTTCGCCGGCCTTGGCCTCAAGTCAACCGGCCTGGGCCTGCAGACTCGTTTTTTTGAAGTGGTGTCGCGTATTACTTACGATAATCGGGTTGCCAACCTGGTCAGCACGGTTTATCGCAGCCCGGAAGGTGAGATGCAGACCGTTTCTCGTGACATCGGGCAAAAGAATCGCATTACCAAAGAACCGTTCAGCGTCTCCGAGGAATAGGGAAGTCCGGTGCCGCAAAATCGTTACAAAAAGAACCGATAACCCCGAGAGGGTTTCGAAAAAGGAAACTGTTCAGAATGTCATATCGCCTCTACGTCAGGCCGCGGCCACCGTTCGCGGACCTCGACGCCAACCCGGAAGCCCAGTTGTACAATTGGGTGCTGGTGGATGCCAGTGGAGATGCCCAGGCCCGGGGAACAGCGGATTCACAAGATGTCATTGAACAGACCCTGACCCAGAATGACCTTGAGAACGTGCTGTTGGTCGGCCTCATCCCCGGCGAGGAAGCGTTGTTTTGCGTAGCTGACATTCCCGCTAAACAAACGCGATTTGTGCATCAGGCGCTTCCCTATGCGGTTGAGGAACAGGTTGCCCAGGATATCGAGAACGTTCATCTGGCCCTTGGCAACCGCACGGAGAAGGGTTTTCGGGTGGCCGCTATAGACCATGGGCAAATGGCGGAATGGGTGGCGATGTTCAGTGGGTGGAATCACCTTAAGCTGGATGCGATCTACCCGGATTCCAGCTTGCTGCCCGTAACTGAACGTGGTTGGTCGGTATGTTTGGATGGCGATTCCGCCATGCTGTCCAGTGACCAAGGGGAATGGCTCAGCGTGCATGCGCGGAACCTGGCGATGTTCGCTCAGACGCTCGCGCTTCCGCCTTCTGATGAAGTGGTTGCCGAGGTGCCGGTTACGGTCTACGGCACTGAGCAGGAATATGAGCGTCAGCAGTCTGACTTGAGCGAGTTGAAATCATCTGGGCGCTTGACGGTCCGCGAGGAAACGCTTGAATTGATGCCTCTGGAACTGCTGGCACATTCCCACCATCATCACCTTTGCCAACCGATCAACCTGTGCCAGGGGGCCTATAGCATCCGCACGGGTAAATCGAGTGTGTTGGGCGCGTGGAAACAGCTTGTTGCCGTGGCCTGCGTATGGTTTGTGATCCAGATTGGCGTGGAAGTAGGTATGGGGTTCTATCACCAGCAGCAAGCCGACGAGATCCGCGGACAGGCGATGGCGGTTTATCGTGAAGCCTTCCCGGGAGATACCAGGACCCATTCAGGAAACGTACGCCGGGTTGTTGAAGGCCAAATGCGTCAACTTCAGGCGGAGGGGCCGGACGCCGGTTTTATCACGTTGATGAAGTACACGGGTGAGCAGTATTCGAAGATTCCCGATTCACGCGCTGTCAATTTCAATTCGGTTAACTACAGCAGGAATCGCGGGGAACTTGTGGTAGATGTGCGGGCGGACAGCTATGACAAGCTCAGTACCCTGAGAAATGGCCTGACCAGTCGGGGGTTGGAAGCGAAGATCGGTTCGGTGGTTAATGAATCCGATGGCGCCCGCGGTCGCCTGACGGTTTCGGGAGGATAATGGCATGCTAAACAGGATTAAGGAGCAGCCAGCCGTCGGAAAACTCATCGCCCAGTATGACCAATTGCCTCGCAGGGATCAGCAGGCCCTGTCGGTTCTTGCGGTGGCTGTTCTCCTGGGCATTCTCTACTTCGGAGTTTGGCGCCCCGCCACGGAGTTCCATAGCGAAGCCGTGGGCGAGAGGGATCGCGCCACCGAGTTGCTGGCGTGGCTTGAGGCCAATCATCAGTCATTGGAACGTCTGTCCAGTACTGGAACGTCTCAAGGCGCTGCAGGTGCTGATACGCCCGCAGACGGCCGTGCGCTGATGGCACTGGTGACGCGTAGCGCCAGCGAGGCAGGCCTTTCCCTGCAGCGCTTTGAGCCCAGCGGGGAGGACGCCATTCGCGTCTGGCTCGAGGGCGTACCATTTACCGAGGTGGCAAGTTGGCTGGAACGGTTGAACACCGGCCACGGTGTCCGGATAGATCAGGCATCCATGGACCGGCAGAACGACCCGGGAATTGTAGCCGTACGTCTGACACTGACGATCTGAGACAGGCAACTGGAGAGCATCTGATGAACGACGGTACAGAAAACAAGAACAATCCGCAGCCGGTCATTGTCCGCCTTGACAGGAGCGCCCGAAATGAGGCTATTTCCATACTGGTTCATGCCTACCGTGACGAGCCCACGTTCCAGTACCTTTTTGACCACGGTCGCCCCGGTTACCAGCAACGTGTCCGCGCCACCGTTCGGGAACTGATCGACCTCTATTTTGATCTGAACCAGGACGCTGTTGGCGTATTGGTGAACGATACACTTGTGGCCGTTGCTTTTATTGGCGAGCCTGAACTCCGGCTGAATCTCGCGGAGCAGTTTAGTTGGCGCATTCGTATGGTTTTGACAACAGGGTTCGCCTGCACCCGTCGCTACCTGGATTACCATGAGAGGATACGGGAAATGCTCCCCCAGCCTCTGGCTCACCAGTTGCCGTTGATGGGGGTGAATCCGAACTATCAGAACAAGGGATATGGGCGATTGCTGTTATCCACGGTTGAGCGGCTCTGCGGGGAAAATCCCCGGGGGAGTGGGCTTGTCCTGGATACGGGCAACAGCCGATACCTTCCGTTCTACGAGTCAGAAGGGTTCCGAAGCCTTGGCACTATTCGGCTGGGGAGCTTTGAGGATCATATACTATTCCGTGAGGTCCGCCCCGACGAACAGGCGGCGGCATCCGGTTGAACCAACAGATTGTCGAAAACGACAGGAGATACTGTGTCTGACAGACAGGATTTTGATCTTATTGTTGTGGGAGCCGGCTCCGGCGGTGTCAGACTGGCGCGCATGTCGGCGGCCAAGGGAGCTCGAGTGGCCGTGGTGGAATCGCGCTACCTGGGCGGGACCTGCGTCAATGTGGGTTGCGTACCCAAGAAGTTGTTTGTCTATGGTTCCCACGCCGGAGAAGACATTGAGGACGCTGCGGGGTATGGATGGAACGTGCCCGGCGACCAGGTGAGTTTTGACTGGACCAGACTGGTTGCCAACAAGAACGCAGAAATCGAACGTCTTAACGGGATCTATGGGCGTATGCTTGCCAATGCCGGCGTTACGGTGATTGAAGGCACCGCGTCGCTGACCGACGCTCACACCATTGTGGTGGGAGAACGGTCCTATACGGCGAAGCATATCACCATTGCCACCGGCAGCTGGCCAGTGGTCCCGGATGTGCCCGGCAAGGAGTGTGTTCTTACCTCGAACGAGATGTTTTACCTGCCGCAACTGCCGAGGCAGGCTGTGGTCTGGGGCGGTGGTTACATAGCGGTTGAATTTGCCGGTATTCTTGCCGGGCTTGGCGTTAAGACGACACTTCTTTATCGGGGGGACCTGTTTCTTCGCGGCTTCGATGAGGACATCCGAGAGTTTACCGCTGCGGAAATACGCAAGAAGGGCGTGGACCTGCGCTTTGGCGTCAATATCGAATCCATCGAGAGCGAGGACACCCACTACAACCTCGACCTGACCGATGGCTCCCGTATGAACACTGGTCTTGTGATGGCGGCTACCGGGCGCCGTGCATTGGTGGATGGCCTGGGGCTTGAGGCACTTGGGGTTCAGCTCAGTGCCTCCGGCCATGTGGTTGTGGACGATCACTTTCAGACGGCCGTGCCCTCCATTACAGCCCTCGGAGATGTTATCGGCACACCGCAACTGACGCCGGTGGCGCTGGCACAGGGTATGGTGCTTTCTCGCAGACTGTTCGGAGACGGCCAGGGCGAGATGGACTATACAAGCATTCCTACGGCGGTATTCTGCCAGCCCAATATCGGAACGGTCGGCCTGACGGAAGCGGAGGCAAGGGAAGCCGGGCATAAGCTCCGTATCTACCGGTCGGAGTTCAAACCGATGAAACATGCCTTGAGTGGGCGGGATGAGCGGTCACTGATGAAACTGGTGGTGGACGCTGACACAGACCGGGTGCTGGGTGCTCATATGGTTGGGCCCGATGCGGGGGAAATTACCCAGGGGATAGCGGTTGCCCTGAAAGCTGGCGCGACCAAAGAGCAATTCGACAGCACCATCGGTATCCATCCGACCTCCGCCGAAGAGTTCGTCACCATGCGTGAGCCCGTCGCGTAACCTTTCCGTCTTACGAAGGGCCGCTGGTTACACCCGTATCCAGCGGCTGAGCACCACTCTCAGATTTTCTTTTCTTACTGGCTTGGCCAGGTAATCGTTCATGCCCGCTTCTCGACAACTGGATTCGGTTCCCGGGAGGACGTCGGCTGTCAGCGCGATAATGGGTGTTCCGCCCTGGCCGTTACTCTTTTCCCATTCCCGGATACAGCGGGTTGTTTCATAGCCGTCCATTACAGGCATCTGGCAGTCCATCAGGATAACGTCGTAGCCTGAGTGGTTGGTCTGGACAAGTTGCAGCGCCTCCTCACCATTGGCAGCAGTATCTGTGTCAAAGCCTAACCGTTTAAGCAAAGCGGTGGCGACCCTCTGGTTCACAATGTTGTCCTCTACGACCAAAGCGCGGGCTTGCTCACTGCCGGCTTCGATGGGAGCCTTTTCTGCCTGCTCAAAGTGATCTCCCTGGGTTGCCAGTTCAAAGGGTAGTTCAAAGCGGAACTGTGACCCTTTCCCAATGTCCGTTTGAACTTTAACGTGCCCTCCCATCAGTTCCACCAGTCTCTGGACCAGCGAGAGCCCCATTCCGGTGCCGCCATAACGACGTGAATCACCGGTATCGAGTTGCTCAAAGGAGTTAAAGATGTCTTGAATCCGCTCGACCGGAATGCCACAGCCCGAGTCGCTGACAGTGCAGTTGAGCACCAGACAGTTCTCTTCAACGGCGAAAAAGCCAGCCTGAACTTTGATGAAACCGTCGCCTGTGAATTTGATGGCATTATCGATAAGGCCCGCCAGGATCTGACGCAGGCGCGGAGCGTCACCCAGTACAACCAGATGGTCTGGCCAATCTCCCGTGAATAGGGTCGACAGGACCAAACCCTGCTGCTCCGCTACATGACGGTAGCTGGCGGTGCAGTTGGTGATGAGTTCTTTCAGGTCAAATTCGCGGCTATCCAGTTCCAGCGTACCGCGGTCAATATGGGAGTAGTCCAGGATGTCATTGATAACCGTCAGCAAATCCTCGGTGGACTGCCGCGCTGTCTGGAGATAGTCTTTCTGTCGCGCGCTCAGGGCTTCATCGGTCACAAGTTCGATCATCCCCAGAACACCATTGAGCGGTGTTCGTAACTCATGGCTCATGGTGGCAAGAAACTCGGATTTGGCTCGATTCGCCATTTCCGAGCGTTCACGGGCTTTTTCAGAGGAAGCCAGAGTTTCATCCCTGGATGCTTTGAGATTTCGAAGATGCCTGGAGAGGGCGTTCAGGCTCTCCTCCAGTTCCTGGGTTTCCCGGGTGGTACCTGTAAGGCCGACCTCAACTTCTTCGTATTCGCGATTGGTCAGTTTTGCAACCCGACGGGATAAGCCGTGGATAGGTGAGACAATGCTATTCAGCGAATGATTGACGATTAATAGCGTAAACAACAGCAGCGAAAAACCAACCGCTATTGATGTCCAAAGGATGTCTTGCTGGCGTGCAGCGAGTTGGGCTTTGTTGACACCGACCTGAACCGTACCCACACGAAGCGCCCCCGACCCGAACCCGTAGTTTGGTTCGAACCATTCGTTCTGGCGCTCTTCACCGAGGTCAAGCGGTTGTTGGAGTATCTCTGATTCAAAGACGTCGAAGGTGTCCTCAGCTCTGATATTGCCAGGGTCGTCTGTGAAGACAAATCCAACCTCGTCATTTACCACGTTGGAGACGCGGATCCATTGGGCCCGACTACGCCGCAATGATTGCGACAGTATCTGTTCAAGGGAGGCCGCGTTCCCTGAAACGACGGCGTACTCAACCGCTGGAGCGAGGCTGTCAGCAAGCATTTGACTACTGTCCGCAAGGTCCTTGCGAGCGTCGTCAAGCCGTGCAGACGTAAAGAACACCATCAGCACGATGAACATGACAGTCGCCGGTGCGGCACCCAGTAGCAACAGCTTCCGCGTGAGGGAGATTGGCCTGCCCATACGCTTAATCATCAGACGCCTCCTTGGAACCGGCAAGCCGCTCGCTGACAGACTCGATAATTTCCTCACGGTCGGGCAGCGGAATGTTCAGTGAACGCGCAACCTGGCCGTTAAGCTCGATTCTGAAAACGTTGGGATAGGCGGGCGGGGGGAACTGGCCGTCGAGGCGGTATTGTTCTATGTATTCAGCCGCCAGTTTGGCAATCTCGGTTAAAGGTGTATAGGTCGACGCCAGCGATCCCGCTTTAACATAGGCCTGACTGGGGCCGATAACAATGCGGTTACGACGGTAGGCGGTCAGCAGGATGTGTTTGATAGTCCTGGGGTTGTATATACCACTGTCCGGCGCGGCCAGAATAAAGTCACCATAGTTCAGCGCATGAATGAGCGTTGGTATCAGGTTGTCGTCGGAGCTAACGACAAATACCCGCGCCTCGAGGCCGTAGGTTGGCAATTTGTCGACCACAGGCTCGTAAAGCTCAATGGTTTCGGGACGGGCAAGCATCGCCACTCGGGTCGCATGAGGCAGGATCTCTTGCCCAGCGACGGCCTGTCTGATCAATGGGGGGTTGTACAGTATGCCGGAAACCGAACCCGCGGAGCGCTCAGCGTATCCGTCAATAAACGATTGATCCACAAGCAACGCCAGGATAGGCACATGACGATTTTCCTGCCTGACCCGTGTAAAGGCTTTTGGTCCGAGCGTGATGACTGGTGTGGTATTGTCCTGAGACGTCTGGCCGCTACTGAGGGAGCGAATGGTGGCGGTACTTCCCAGCGCCTCCTGAAGAAGGGAGCGCATGCGGCGGTTTAAAGCCGAGTTCTCGGAACCGGCCAGATACACCTGGGAATCGGACGTGGATTGCGCGCGAACAGGCTGAAAAGACAAGGACAACACGACAAGCAGGAACAGTACGGCGCTGACCAGTGCGCGCCGACTGGCATCGCCGCTTGTATCTCTCCCTATTTTAGTGTTGTGCGTTGGTTTCATACCGTCCAGGGTCGGTTATCGTCCGTGTGGTGCTTTTAGAATCTTACGCCGACTTCAGCGAAGAATTGGTTATGATCCCTGATAATGTTATCGGGGCTCAGATCCGTCGTGTCCTGGTCCAGATAGTGTTGCATGGTAACGGCAAACTCATAGCTGTAGCCGGTTTCGAAAATGCGCCTTGCCAGTCTTAGGTCCAGACGTTCAAACTGTGAACGTCGGAACTCATCCGCAAAATAGTACGCTGCGGACGAGGTCAGATTGAAAGGCAGGTCCTGTATCCACGCAAAACTTCCTGAATGCCTGACCGACAACCGCCCGAGCAAGTCAATGGCGTATCGTTTGTCACCGGCATCACGATCATTGGCGCCGGTATAGCGACCGTCCTGATCCAGATAAGCATAGCTCATCCTCAGCTTCGTACCGGGAAAGTCCAGTGACGCTTCGACTTCAAAGCCTTTTTGATCGAGTGCGACATTGTTGTCAATGGTCCAGTCTTCTTCGTTGATAATGCCACTGATCATGTCGCGGAGTTTGTCGTTGAAATATCGAACTTCCAGTGACAAGGTAGATCTGTCCAGGTAATACTGACCAAAATAGCTTATTTCCCGGGAAATTATGCGCTCTTCTTCAAGTGTTTTGCCATACGTCGACGTGGCGGGGTCGACCAGATTAGCCACCAGGAACCGTTGCCCTTCAAGGAAAGCGTAAGGCGGCTGGACATTCCTGGGGCGATAGGACCAGTCCGGATTCTGCTCGAACGCATCCGGTGTGCGTACTGCCTCGGAGTAGACAAATCGAAGCGTGTGGTTGTTCGCCAGGATGAAGTTCGCAGCCACCCTGGGTGAAAAGTAGCCTTCGTCCGTGGTGGTGGTTTTTTCCCAGTTGCCTCCAGCGTTCAGGGTAAGCCAACGTAAAGGCGAGTACTCAAGGTTCGCAAAGAGCTGCGACTGGTAGTTATTACCGCGACCATTAAAATAGGTTTCAGATCGATAGGTGTCCTTACGGTAACCAAGACCTGATACCAGCTTCAGGTTCGGATTGAACAACAGGGTATCCTGAATTTCGAACTCCAGGCGGGACTCCTCGATGTCTTCATTCAGGTTTGCCCTGAAAGGGTCTGCTTCGTTAGCGGTGCAGGGCTCAAGATCAAAGCTGTTTCCCTGAAGAATATTGTCAAAGGTATCCCCGGGAATGCAGATGCTCCAGCGCTGCCGTCGATCATAGTTTTGGAAGCTGGCCTGAACATGATAGAAATGGCTTTCGGAGGTCGTTACGTTCAGGCGGGTTTGTAGATAGTAGTCATCGACGATGATGTCAGGGTGGTCATTGGCGCCGAGCTTCCCGTTCTTGATCTGGTCCTCCTCGTCAACGCCATCCACCACACCGCCGCGCAAGTCCAGACTGTACTGGCTGTTCAGGAATAAACTGCTGTCGTACGTAAAGGTGTTGATGTCATAGCCATCATGGAAGGGGTAGTAGATGTCATCGTCTACCTGCTCATCAAAGCCGTCCGATTTTCGCTTCTCGTAGGCCAGGCGCCAGTTGTAGTCGCCAGAGGCGTTGCCGGCGGAACCAAACACTCTTTTATAGCCTCTGGAGCCGGTAATGGCGCGGGCTTCGATGCCGGCCGTATCCTCGGGCGCACGGGTGATGATATTGATGGTCCCGAGGAAGGCATTGATGCCATACGCGGCGCTGTTTGGGCCACGGCTGACCTCGATTCGTTCTATCAGCTCCAGGGGAACCGGCATGGTATTCCAGTCCATGTCGGACAGGTTAGGGCGGTACGACGTACGGCCATCGACCTGAACCTGCAGTCGGCGCTGTTCGTAATGTACAGTACCGTGGTAGCTCGTTACCGGACTGTTGCTCCCAACCTCGGCTACCGTCATGCCAGGGACCAGGCGAAATACTTCAACCAGGTTCATGATGCCGAGATCCCGGATCATTTCGCCGGTGATGATGGTGGTCGTGCCGGGCACACGTGACTTCGGTTGCCTGAGACGGGTTGTGGTCAGTACCTCTGGAATTCTGGAATCCATTTCAAAGGCTTCCGATGAATCGCCAAGCGCTGCCAGATCGAAGGTTTGCTCGTTGCTTTCCTCCGCTACCGCCGCTACCACCGGAACAACGGCGATGAACGTGCCCGCAAACACCGAGATCAGGCG
>CAJXOQ010000072.1 GCA_913057975.1 uncultured Marinobacter sp. | reverse complement strand
TGTGTATAAGAGACAGGGGCCTTCACTACTTCCGTACCCGGCCGCAGCATCAGGTGGAAGGTATTGCCAAGGATGATCTCGGCCCCGATATCCTTGATATCCCTCGGCAGCATGCCCTTGACGGTGCCGTAGGTGCCCACCGGCATGAAAGCCGGGGTTTCCACCGTGCCCCGGGGAAACGTCAGGCGTCCGCGTCGCGCACGGCCATCTTCCCCGAGTTTTTCAAAGGACATATAACACTGGTCACTCATCATCGTTCTCCGGATTCTGGTTGCCCTTCCCTGAACAGGAAGAGAGGGCGCCCAGGCTTGGCTCCTGCGCTGTGATAAACATCGCATCACCATAACTGAAAAAGCGGTAACGCTCGGCGACAGCCGCTTGATAGGCCGACATCACGTTCCGATAACCGGCGAATGCGCTGACCAGCATGATCAACGTTGACTCCGGCAGGTGAAAATTCGTCACCATGGCGTCCACGGCCTGGAAACGGTAGCCGGGATAAATAAAAATATCGGTTTCGCCCTGAAAGGGTCGAACCACACCGCCGCGACTGGCGGACTCCAGGGACCGCACAGAGGTGGTACCAACGGCTACAACGCGACCTCCCCGGGCGCGGGCCGCATTCACCGCATCAACCGTGTCTTGCGATACATGGGCCACTTCACTGTGCATCACATGATCTTCAATACCCTCCACACGCACCGGCTGAAATGTGCCGGCGCCCACGTGCAAGGTTACAAACGCGGTTTCTACACCCCGCGATTCAAGCTCGGCCAGAATCCGATCATCAAAATGCAGGCCTGCGGTCGGAGCTGCCACGGCGCCGGCTTCCCGTGCGTACACAGTCTGGTAGCGCTCGCGGTCCGAAGACTCATCCGGACGGTCCACGTAGGGAGGCAGAGGCATATGGCCGATGCGATCAAGAACATCAAGGATGGCTTCTTCGCTGTCACAATGCAGGTGAAACAGTGCGTCATCCCGGCCGGTCATCCGTAACGGCGTACCATCTTCAAGCAGAACGCTCTGGCCTACCTTCAGGGCCTTCGAGGCACGCACATGAGCCAGAATATCCTGCTCTCCAAGTACACGCTCAACCAGGATCTCCACCTGACCACCAGTTTCCTTGCGGCCGAAAAGGCGAGCGGGAATCACACGTGTATCGTTGAAAACCAGCAAATCCCCTGGCTGGATCAGATCTGGAAGATCGGTGAAGCGGAGGTGAGCTGTGTCACCGGACAGCCCATCGAGACTGAGCAAACGGGACGCACTGCGCTCTTTGAGGGGATACCGGGCAATAAGTTCATCCGGTAGATCAAAGTGAAAATCAGAGACGTTCATTGGATGGACTGTTTACACCGCGTTGAGCGGATCTTAAATGGTAGCGGCGGGCGGACTCGAACCGCCACGGGTTTTACCCCAACGGATTTTGAATCCGTCGTGTCTACCAATTTCACCACGCCGCCATCGGAGAGTGCTGGGGATTATACTGAGGTTGAATCTGAAAGCAATAACAAGTGCCGGACTTCCTTGTTCCGGCACGCTTTTTACAGGCGATCGAACAAAGACAGCTGGGAAACCTGGGCGAACGACTGCTGCGCAGCCTGCAGCACAAAGCTCTGGAAACTCAGGTTGCTGACAGCCTCGGCGTAGTCCACGTCACGCAGTTGCGAACGGATGTCCTCACTGTACACAGACGAGTCTTCCAGGAACGATTTGGTGGAGTCCACTGCGTTCAGGCGCCCGCCGATTTCCGTTTGCTTCTGGACAATGCTTTCCTGGGCATTGTCCAGATTCTGTAAAGACGCTGCGATCAGGTCGTCATAGGCGGCCTGCCCCGCCGGCGAACTCTTGTCGATGTTGTCCAGACCGTCAATCAGGTTTTCGATGGTGGCAAACACCGACTGTTTCTCACCGGCGCGAAGGGTGAACTCGTCACCGTCGCCTGCATCGGTGATCGTAGCTTGCACCCCAGCAACCTCAAACGACTCACCGCTGGTGTAAGCCGTCGGTGTGACAGTCAAGGGATCGCCCGTGCGGCTGTTCACCGCGCTGACCGTTCCCGCGACGGTATCAACGGTAATGGTTATATCGTCTGGCGAAACGGCGGAAAGCCCCCCATCGTCAACAACCTCAATCCCGTCTATTCGCGCAGCTGCCGCGTTACCGGTATCCCCCTCGGCAAACACCGCCGCGGGAATGGATGAATAGATGCCTTTACCATGGTCGCTGATTGGAACCGTAACGCCGTCATCAATCTCCAGCACGCGCTGGCCCTCATCGCCCTGATACACCCAGCTCCCGGACGCATCTTTTCCAAAGGCGGCGGTGGAACCCTGAAAGCCACTGAAGATGTACTCTCCGGATGCGTCGCGGGTGTTGGCAATGTTGGCCAACTGCCCGATGCGCTCTTTCATTTCCGAAGATATGGACTTGCGGTCGTTGGGCGACAGCGAACCGTTACCGGCCTGGACGGTCAGTTCCCTGATTCGCTGAATAACATCCACCGAACCCGCCAGCGCGCTTTCCTCTTGCTGCAAACGGTTTTCTGCCAGCCCAGCGTTGCGCTGATAAGTCTCGATCCGGGACAGTTCCTGATCAAGATTCAGGATACGCGCCGCCGCGACTGGATCGTCTGACGGCTTATTGACCCGCTTTCCGGTCGAAATCTGCTCCTGGGTCTGGTTCAAGCTGCTATTCAGATCCTGCAGCCGGTTTATACCGCCGGAGAATATCTGTTGTGATGAAATTCTGATCATGTCACATCACCTCGCACTGTTACCGGAAACTCTGTAACAGGGTATTGAACAAATCCTGGGCCACGCTCACCACCTGGGCGGACGCGTTGTAGGCTGCCTGGTACTGGATCAGCTTGCCGGCTTCTTCATCCAGATTGACGCCAGAGACTGATTCACGCTGGTTTGTGGATTGTTCCAGCAACGTGCTACCCGCATCCATATCCAGCTGGCTTTGCCGGGTTTTCACACCAATGTCTTCCACCAACCCCGCGTAGCCTTCGGCAAAACTCTGGCTGCCGTTGTTAAGGGTGTTCTCGGTTCCCAACGCCGCCAGGAATTCAGCATTGCGATTGTCCGATACACCGTTGGTGTTGTAATTGATGCCGAACGAGTCCCCGGGCCTTGGGTTGCCGGAGATTTCAAACTGAAAGCCGAAGTAATCCGGCGAGCGCGGATCCTCAGTGAACAACTTATTGGACTGGCCTGACTGGAACACGTTGACCGGAGGCACTGCCGCGGCATCGCCGGCCTGCAGGACCGTGTTCGTGTTGGCGTCGACAATGTCATAGACCAGCTGGCCGCCATCGTCACGGAACTGGATGTCCAGCGGCGGGTCCAGTTGCCCGTCCTGCCGGAAATTACCCAGCAACGAATTGGTAAACGGATCCCTGACATCCAGCATCTTGCCCTGGTTGATAGTGGCATCGCCGGTATTATTGGCGGAACCTTCCGCCCTTACCGGGCTCGCAAAGGCCAGATCTTCTTCACGATTGACCTCCAGGCCGATATTGGCCGCCGCATTTCGGGTCGGCTCGATCAGGAAACTGTCACCGGCATTGAAGGTGCCCCCCTCAACACGGATATTGAACCCCGGCATGGAGATTTCGGACTGCACCGGGTCCGGCAGGCGACCCTGGTTAACCACCTCACCCGTGGCACGATCCACCACCTCGAAATTCCGACCGTCGCCGCCAAACCGCAACGACCAACTGCCCGCGGGAAGCTGGGAACTTTCGATGATCTCGACCGCAAGCTGAGCGTCCCGCGGCGCTCCGTTATTGGTATTTGCAATTACCCGGCCGCGCTGCGCCGCCTGGGAATTGATGTCACTGAAAAACAGGCCACCCAGATCACCCTCAAGGTCCATACCGATTTCATGCTGGTGATTGAGGGTTTCGGACAAGGCAATTGCAACCCGGCCGAGTTCGGCGAAGGCAGGCTGCAGGGCCTCTGACTCAAACCGTCGCAAGCCGCCGAGTTTGCCGCCATTCACCTGGCTGTCCACGTTTACAGTCCGGCCGCCCGTGGTCAGCGTGAATTCCAATGTAGTCGGGTCTTCGGCGCTGTCACGGGTTCCAAGCTGTGCAGGTTTGTCTCCAACAACCAAGGCCTGACCATTGCGCAGCGACACGTTGACCTGGCTGCCTTCCGCCTGCACCACACTGATGTTGACCAGTTCAGACAACTCACGCAGTTTTTCGTCGCGCTTGTCCAGCAGCTCGTTGGGTTCACGGCCCTGGGCCAAGCCGGGTGATTCGGAGATCGCCAGATTCAGCTCGGCAATGCTTTTCAAAAGCGTATTGGCATCCTTGACGCCCTGCTCCATTTGCGTCTTCACGGATTCCCGCTGTTGAATGAATTCCTGATTCAGGGCTTCAAAGCGGTTCACCACCTGCTGCGCTTCGCTCAACACCAATTGCCGCTGGGGCAACGATGCCGGGTCTTCGGCAGCATTCTGCAGGCTGGCAAAGAAATTGTTCAGCGCATTGCTCAGGCCGGTGGATTCGCCACCAAGCAGGTTGTCCAGGCGCGACAATTCCGAGTTCAGTGCTTCCTGCTCACCAAACAGCGAGCTGTCTTCGCGCACCTGTTGCGTCAGGTATTCGTTCGCCAGGCGACGGATGTTGGTGATGCTGACACCGGTACCGATCGAGCCCGCCCCAGTGCGCTGGGCGGACTGGGTATCGAACTGCACTTCCTGCCGGCTGTATCCAGGCGTATTGGCATTGGTGATGTTGTTACCGGTGGTGTTCAGCGCTGCCTGGTGTCCGAGGATACCGGTCAGACCAATATTGATAAGCCCTGCCATAATCCTTACTCCTCAGCCCCACGCGTACCCATGGACAATATTGCCATGGAGTCATTGTTCATAATGCGGCGGATCTTGGCACCGTAGTTTGGATCGGTGGCATAGCCCGCTTCCTGAAGCCGGTTTGCAAACAACTCTGGATCATCCGCTGCCGCCAGTACATCGCGATAGCGGGGATTGGATTCGAGGAACGACACATAATCCCGGAAGCTGGATTCATAGTCCGGGTAGGCCCGGAACGCGGCCCGTTCGTTCATCGGCACACCTTCGCGGAATTCGGTGGTGGCAATATTCACCGATTCACCCTGCCAGCGGCTGCCTGCCTTGATGCCGAACAGGTTAAAGCTGGGCGAGCCACCGTCGCCTTCAATCATGTGCCGGCCCCAACCGGTTTCGAGCGCCGCCTGCGCGATCATCAGCCTTGGATTGATACCGCTTTGCTCAGCCACCTTTTCCGCGACGGGCAAGAGTTCACGGATAAACTGTTCCGGTGAGTCAAACCGGCTTGGCATGACGCTACTGATTTCCGGCGCCGGCTCTGGGCCAGCGGTGTCGGCCACCTGATTCACTTTGTCCACCTGCTCAGGCAGGCGCGGCGACAGCACCGGCAAGCTACGGTCATAATCCGCCAGCGCGGTCTTATGGGCCGCCATCGGCTCGCCCTTCTCGTCCATGCCGGGAATCTGCCGGCTTAGCTGGCGCACCAGGGCATCGGAGATCCCCGTACCCTGTTTTTGCGACAGCGTCAGGCTCAATTGGCTATCGAACATTTCGCGATAGAATTCCGACTGCTGGCTGTTGAGATAGTTACCCTCCGCGAACACATCACCGGCCTTACGCATAGCCTTGACCATTTCCGACAGGAACAGGCCCTCAAACTGCTTGGCCACTTCCTCAAGCGCCGCTTCCTTGTCGGTCCTGGCCTGGGCCTTCAACGCGTTCAGACCGCCAAAATCGGTATAAACCTGGGCTTTTTGGAGACTGGAATCCTGCATCACGCCCCCTAAATCACAATCAGCTCGGCGCGCAAGGCGCCGGCCTGTTTGAGGGCTTCCAGCACCGCCATCACGTCACCGGGCGCGGCACCCACCTGGTTCACCGCCTGGACAATTTCGTTCAGGGTGACCGCCGGGCCGAACTGGAACATTCGGGCCGGGTCTTCGGTGATGGCTATCTGGGTATTGGGTTCGATCACCGTTTCACCATCGGTGAACGGGTTTGGCTGATTGGCTTCGGGGTTCTCTTCGATGGTGACGGTCAGGTTACCGTGGGTCACCGCCGCCGGGCTGACCTTGACGTTCTGCCCTACCACAATGGTGCCGGTGCGGCTGTTGATCACCACCTTGGCGGCGTCTTCAGCCGGGTTAACCTCAATGTTTTCCAGAATCGACAGGAAGCTCACCCGCTGGGATGGATCCCGTGGCGCCTTGACGGAGACCGAGGTGGCATCGTGGGCGTACGCCATGTCCGGGCCCAATTGACCATTAATCGCTTCCACCACCCGGCGAGCCGTTGTGAAATCAGCCCGCAACAGGTTGAAGGTGATGGTATCGCCACGGGTAAAGGGCGACATCACTTCCCGCTCAATGGTGGCGCCATTGGGAATCCGGCCAACACTGGGAACGTTTACGGTAATCCGCGAACCATCGGCGCCCTGGGCACCGAAGCCACCCACCACCAGGCTACCCTGGGCCATGGCATAAACCTGATCGTCGGCTCCCTTTAACGGCGACATCAACAGGGTACCGCCACGCAGGCTGTCGGCGTTGCCGATGGACGATACCGTAATGTCCAGCTCCTGGCCTGGCTTGGCGAAAGGCGGCAAAGTCGCGGTGATGGTAACCGCAGCCACATTGGCAAGATTGGGGTTCACGCCCGGCGGCAGGGTAATACCGAATTGGGTCATCATGTTGCGAAAGGTCTGGTTGGTGAACGGCGCCTTGTCACCGGTACCATCCAGGCCAACCACCAGTCCGTAACCGACCAGTTGGTTGTTACGCACGCCCTTGACGCGCGCCAGGTCCTTCAGGCGGTCCGCCAGCACAGGCGCAGCGATCACGGAGAGCGCAATCATCAGTATCCCAAACCTCAGCACTTTCATAGCGGGAACCACTCACTGTTGAAGAACCTCGCCAGCCAGCCCATCTGGTTGGCCTGGTCGAAATCACCGGTACCGCCGTAGGCGATACGGGCATCAGCAATACGATTGGACGCCACAGTGTTATCCGGCGAAATGTCCTCCGGACGAACAAGACCGGTCAGGCGGATATACTCATCACCGTTGGTCAGCGACAGCCACTTCTCGCCGCGGATATGGAGAACGCCATTTGGCAGAACTTCCGTCACGGTCACGGTGATGTTGCCTGCCAGGCTGTTGCTCTGGTCGGCTTCTGCCTGGCCCTCGAAATCACGCTCCAGATTGATGTCTGTTGCCAACCCGATATTGCCCTTGCCCAGAATTTGCGGGTCCAGCATGGAAATGTCGTTGTCCTTGGTGATGCTGCTTTCAGCGTTCTTACTGGCACGGGTCGACTCTTCCAGGGTCACCGTAAGGATGTCACCGACATTCAGCGCCACCGTGTCGCCATAGAGGCTATAGTTCCGCGAGGACTGGAAGATAGCGCCGGATTCCGGGTCCCGCTGCATCATCGCTTCGGCACGAACTGGCGCGTATTGCGGGTCATCCGGAACAGCCCGTGGCCGGCTCATCGCGGTACACCCCTGAAGGACAACCAGGATCGCCACCAGCGCAAAGGTGCCACCGTGATGTCTGGTCGTTCTGTTGTTGGTGATAATGGGTGTCATGATTCCCCCTTCCTGCCGTCCACTACCGGTTAACCAATGTTGTTGGTAATGAACTGCAGCATCTGGTCGGTGGCGGAGACCACTTTCGAATTCATTTCATAGGCGCGCTGGGTGGTGATCATATTCACCAGCTCTTCCACTACTTCCACGTTGGACGCTTCCACCATGCCCTGCTCCAGGGTGCCCAGGCCACCAATGCCGGGCTCGCCCTCGGCGGGATCACCACTGGCGTTGGTCGCTTTGAACAGGTTGTTACCGATCGCTTGCAGGCCCTGCGGGTTAATGAAATCCACCAGGGTAATTTCGCCCAGATTCACCGGGGCTGCCTGGTCATCGGTAACAGCCGTTACTGTGCCGTCCTTGCCGATGGTGATGTTGGTGGCGTTCTCCGGAACGTTGATGTTCGGCTCCAGGGTGTAGCCATCGGGGTTGACGATGTCACCGTTGGAGTTCAGCTGGAACTGGCCATCGCGGGTATAGGCGATCTGCCCGTCCGGGAGCAGGATCTGCATGAATCCGCGGCCGTTCACGGCCATATCCAGGGGCTGCTCGGTGACTTCCAGGTTGCCCTGGGAAAACTGCTTGGAGGTGCCGACGATGCGAACACCGGTACCCAGCTGGAGACCGGACGGCAGCTCCGAGTTCTGGGTATTCAGACCACCGGGTTGCCGGTCGATCTGGTACAGCAGATCCTGAAACACCGCGCGGTCGCGCTTGAAACCGGTGGTATTCACGTTGGCCAGGTTGTTGGAGATCGTGGACATATTGGTGTCCTGCGCGCTCAACCCGGTTTTGCTGACCCAAAGTGCTGGATGCATGTCGTCTACTCCTTGCCGGGGGCGCTTTCAATGCGGCGGATTTTTGCCGCTTCTGCGCTCACCCGGACGATGTTCATAGGGTTTATCAGAGGTTCTGCAACAGTCGTGCCGACGCTTCGGCATTCTCGTTGGCGGTGGTCATTACCTTTACCTGCATTTCATACTGACGGGACAGTTGCAGGTTGGAGATCATCTCTTCTACCGCGTTCACGTTGGAGCTTTCCAGAAAGCCAGACGCAACGCGCATATTGGCATCGGGCGGCTCTGGACCATCCAGCGCCTGGTCCGCCTTGCGACGGATAAAGCCATCTGCACCTTTTTCCAGCGCGTCCCGGGGTGGGTTCACCAGCTTCAGTCGATCCACCTCAACCAACTGGTCCGGCGGACCGCCAACGGGAATCACGGAAATGGTTCCGTCCGCGCCAATCTGCACGTTATCGAACGGCGGCAGCGCTACCGGCCCGCCATTACCCATGACCATCTCTCCGCTGGAGAGACGCATCAGGCCATTGACGTCGATCTGCATGCTGCCGGAACGGGTGAATACTTCCTCGCCCTGCTGATTCTGGACGGCCAGCCAGCCATCACCTTCAACGGCGACGTCCAGCTTGCGGCCTGTGTCCATCAATGCACCGGCGGACAGGTCTGTTCCGGGCCTCTCTGCCATGGCATAGGCACGGGTGGGATGATGTTCACCAAAAACCGGCATACTGCGGGCCTGGGCGAAATCCGCCTTGAAACCGGTGGTACTGACGTTTGCCAGGTTATTGGCGTGGGCGCGCTGGGACAGCATGTTCTGCTTGGCGCCGGACATTCCTATATAGAGGGCTTTGTCCATGGGAAAACTCCTGCCGGAATATTGACTGTTTCCAGTCTTTCCTATACCCAAGCAGGAGTTGTGCCATGTTCACATTTCAGAATTAGCGGAGGTTGATGATGGTCTGGGTAACCGCATCGGAGGTTTCAATCGTCTTGGCGTTAGCCTGGTAATTACGCTGGGCAATGATCAGATTCACCAGTTCCGCCGAAAGATCCACGTTGGACTCCTCGATGGAACTGGCCTTGATCGACCCCAGGGTTCCGGTATCAGGTGCACCGATAATGGGCTGGCCGGACTCAAAGGTTTCAACCCAGGTGGTTTCCCCGACAGGCGAAAGTCCGTTAGTGTTGTTGAACGACGCAAGGGCCACCTGCCCCAGGGACTTCGACTGGCCATTGGTGTAGCGGGCGAACAGCACGCCCTGGTCGGACACATCTAGGCCCGACAGCCTGCCAGTGGCATACCCGTTCTGGCGCTGGTCGTTTACGCCAAAGTTGCTCCCGTACTGGGTGGTATTGCCAAGGTCCAGAACGAAGGCCGAGGTGGTGGGAGGCTCTGGAATCGGCGTGGTGATAACCTCTCCGGGTGCTGGAGGACCGTCAGCGCCGTTCGGCGTTCCATCGGCGTCTTTCGGCGTCCAGTCACTGATCAGAATTTCGCCATTAGGGTCACCATTCACGGACTGCAGCTCCCCATCCTGGTCAAAGCGAGCCTGATAGGGGTTCTGATCGGTGCCCGCAACAAATTCACCGTCTATCTGCAAATACACTGACCACTCGCTGACACCCACACCATTACCCGGTGCTGGCTGCTTGACGTAGAACTGGGTCATCTCGTGAGAGTTGCCCAGGCTGTCGTAAACGGTGGTCGATGTTGCGTGATTGTAGGTACGCTGATCCAGCGGATTGAACTGGTTGGTAACCTCAATGTTGCGTGCGTTCCATGAATCCGTGAGGTTCGTGGCGCCGCTGGTTGACGCAATATCGGTAATCTCCCGATCGGCCTGCGGCCTCACCGTGCCAACGGTTGTCTCCGGTGCCTGGTTCGGGCCATCACTGGTGAAACCGGCAGTGACGTTGTTACCGCGGTTGTCGATCAACCTCAGGTTACCGCCCGTGATTGACGCCGAGATCGTCGGCGCCTGGGCGTTGTTAATTGCAGTCACCAGCGAAGCCGCATCGGTCACACCTGTCGTATCCACGGGCACAGTGACCCCGCCTACCGCAAGGTCAAAGCTGAAGTTGCCAGCCGCAATGGCGGCGTTCAAGTCCGCCTCGGACATCCCCTCATAGGTGGTGGTCGCGGAGGCAGAGAGACCGTCCTGCCCATTGAGCACATCCACAACGTCAGCCGCTGAGAAATCAGTCGATCCCGCTGCGTTGATGGGCACGCTAACCACGTTGCCATCTGCGTAGGTGATTTCGAAGGTTTCAGACGGAAAACCGGTGGAGCCGGCGGGCGCCGTGTAATCACCCATATCGGCAACTCGGCGTTCCAACACGGTTTCCCGGGAATCCAGGTTCAGGTCCGAGCGTAGATTCGTGGTCCGACGAGGCGCCAGATTATCGGTTTCAACCTGCAGATCACCACGAATACCGGAAAGGTTACCGTCTTCATCGGCAACGAAGCCCTGAACCCGCATGTTCTGGTTATTGGTGACAAACCCGTCTTTGTCGACACCGAACTGGCCGGCACGGGAATACCGCACCTCACCGCCATTATTCAGCACAAAGAAACCATCACCGTTGATGGCAAGGTCCAGGCCGTTGTCGGTGAAACTGATATTGCCCTGTCCAAAATTCTGCTTCACGTCCTGCACCCGCACACCGTCCCCAATCGGATTGGTGCCGGCACTCAGGAAACCACTAGCGTACAGGTCGCCAAACTGCGCCTGACTGCTCTTGAAACCTACTGTGCTCGCATTGGCAATGTTGTTACCGGTGACATCCAGATCAACCGATGACGCCCTTAAACCGCTAAGACCTGTGTTAAAACCCATACTCCACCTCTTACTGTTTCACCGGTATCAATTAATCTGCTGAACATCTTGCAGCGCGATGGAGCCCATGCCGGCCAGGTTCAGAGTAATGCTGCCACCCTGCCCCAGCGACACACTGTCGACATTGGCGCTAACCATGGTGCCCAGTTGCTCGAGCCCGCCAGGGTATGACGCTTCTGCCACCACCTTATAACGTCCAGGTGGCAAACTGTTGCCGTTACCATCCTTGCCGTCCCAGCTGAACGCTGTCTGGCCAGGCTGCTGCTCTCCCATGTCAATCTGCCGAATCTGCTCACCGGACTCGTTCTCGATGGTGATTCTCAGCCCGGATGTGGTCGCCGGAACGGAAACGTTACCGGATATCTCACCGTCCGCGCCAAGCACACCAATGGATGACGGTGCCAACACCGTGCGCCCGACCATTGCGGAGGCCTGCAGTGCCTGGGTGGAGCGGAACTGACTGGCCATATCGTCGACACTGCCAGACAGGCTCTGCATTTCCTCCAGGGAACTGAACTGCGCCAGTTGGGAGATAAATTCGCCGTTGTCCTGAGGCTCGAGAGGGTTCTGGTTCTTGAGCTGCGCGATCATCAATTCCATGAACTCGTTCTTGCCCAGTTCACTTCCGCTCTTAGTCTGGTCTTGCTGCACTCGATACTGGCTCAGCACATCCGAAGCGTCTGTCGTGTTATTCACTACGCTCATGATTCAATCCTCGCTCGGTTACTGCTGACCCAAGGTCAGGATACGCTGCATCATGGATTTGGCGCTGTTCATAATGTCCACGTTCATCTGGAAGCTGCGTGACGACGACATCATGTCCGCCATCTCTTCAACCACATTGACGTTAGGATAGAACACGTACCCATCCTCGTTCGCGGCAGGATGATCGGGCTCGTAGCGCATTTGCAACTCGGCATTGCTCTCCACGATGCCTTCAACCCGCACACCTGCGCCTGGGCCGTCGTCATTGCCAAAGGCCATGCCCTGCTGAGAAGGGTTCAACATGGACTGCTGTATCGCCGCGAAAACAGGCTTGCGGGCGCGATAGGTCTGGTCCGTACTGGAACTGGCCGTCTCAGCATTGGCGATGTTGGACGCAGTGGTGTTCAGCCGCAGCGACTGGGCTGTCATACCGGAACCGGCGATGTCGAAAATATTACCCAGGGACATGATGGTGCTCCTCAGTTAATGGCTGCGCCCAGATTTACTGGCCAGAGAGTGCCTTTTTGATGCCTGAAACCTTTCCGTCCAGGAACTGGAAACTGGCCTGGTAATCCATGGCATTACGCATGAAACGGGTCTGCTCCTGCTGGGCATCCACCGTGTTGCCGTCCACGGACGGCTGATGAGGTACCCGATAGAGCAATTCGCTGTCGGCGCCCATGGACGAAGTGTCCATGTGGGACTCGTGGGTACGGGTCATGCCGAAACCGCTCATGCTGTCCTGAGCCTTCTGCATCATCGCCTGGAAGTCGACATCCCGAGCCTTATAGCCCGGGGTATCGGCGTTGGCGAGATTGTTGGCCAGCACCTCCGCACGCTTTACCCTGCCTTCCAGGGCGTGCTGATGAATGCCTAATGCTTTGTCCAGGGAAATTGCCATAGTGCCTCCGATTCCTGCACACGGCGTTGGTCGTTTTGCCGTTTGTGCGTTCTTACAGAGATAAAAGCAATCGCAATGCCAGTTTTCAGAAGTTGTTGCGGGATGCGGGCTGGGGGAGGTACGACGGCATTCAAACAGCCAATAAAGAGCATAAAGCGGCAAGGGGTTTCCCCCGCGACAGTGGCGGGGGAAACAAGGCGGCAACTAGTCAGGCCAGCGCCTGACGAAGTCTTTCTGCTCAGGTCTGGGCACGGCGGGCTTGTTCTCGTTGACACTACCGGTATACAGGAACCCGGTTATGATCTCATTGTCATCCAGCCCCAAGCCGCGGGCGATCATTGGATCGTAGGCCATGGCGCCGGTACGCCACATGCCGCCGAACCCGGCGGATTCCAGAGCCAGCAACAAATACCCCATACCCACAGCGGCCGACATGGACTGCTCGATCTCAGGCACTTTGGGATGGGTCTGGTAGGACGCAATACCAACAATCACCATCGGCGCCCGCAATGCCTTCTTCTGGAGCTTGCTGCGCTCTTTATCCGTAGCGTCGTCGCCACAGGTCGCGGCAAACAGTTCGCCCAAAGCATCCAATGCTTCCTCTCCTTCAATAACCAGGTATCGCCAGGGCCTTAGCAGCGCATGGTCGGGTGCCCGGGCGGCACAGGCAAAGGCTTTATCCAGAGTGGACTGATCCGGCGCAGGCGCTACCAGGCGTGGTTCCGAAGACCGTTTCAACAAGGCATCCATTACGGCTGTCATAACATCTCGCTGTGGTTGGTGTGGTCACGTCAGTTCGGGCCCAAACGCCCGTATGAATTGTGGGGCAAATGGTTTACTGTTAGTCTTTAGTCTAAGTACTTTCCACGACATAAAAGTACTCTCTACCTTTAAAAACGAATAAATGAGCCGGTAGACGCCTTATGAGCCAACAGCAAACATTCCGCAATTTCGCGGAGTTCTACCCGTATTACCTCGAAGAACATAGCGATACAAACTGCCGCAGACTCCACTTCATAGGTAGCCTACTGGTCATCCTCGTTGCACTCTACGCCATTGTATCGGCCAAGTTCCTCTATCTGTTGCTCCTTCCCGTTATCGGCTATGGGTTTGCCTGGATTGGCCACTATGGTTTTGAGAAAAACCGACCCGCCACTTTCAAACACCCACTGTACAGCCTTATAGGCGATTGGGTGATGTTCAGGGATATGCTCATCGGGCGGATCCGTTTCTGAATGATGAGCGCACCGATTGACCTGCGTAACGCCAGCACCAGTGCCAGCAAGTCCACCTTGCTTGACGCGCCGAACCATCCGATCGCCATCCCGCCCATGCCGGACTACAACGGCAGGATACTGGCGTACACGGCGACTGCCGGCATTATTGTTTCAGGCATACTGCAAGACATCTTCGGCTTGTGGATGCTGTGGTTGCTTTCAGGCGCCCTGACCTGGCCACACATCGCCCACCAACTTACCCGGCGGACCTTTCTCCGTAACTCATCCCGTATCCGCCAGAAAATGCTGTTAACGGATTGTGCCATTGGGGGCGGATTCGTTGGTTGCATTGGGTTGATTGCAATACCCTCGGTCGCCGTCGCGCTGATGCTGATGTTCAGTTGCCTGATTGTAGGCGGCATACGCCAATGGCTTTTCGGAACCCTGATTATGACTGCCTGCGGCGCTATCGGCGTTGCCATTGTTGGGCCTGCCGAGTCGCTGCAGTCGCCGATGATCACCAGTATTATTGCGATCAGCGCCACTGGCCTCTATATCTGTGTAACCGCGTTCTATTCCCATCAGCAGGCACGTGCCCTGATGATGGCAAAAACCCAGATCCAGAATCAACGCGAGCAATCCATCGCCCTGTCCCACAAACTGTCCAAGTACCTCTCACCGCAGGTATGGCAGTCTATCTTTACCGGTGAAAGGGACGTGCGGCTGGAAACGCAACGCAAGAAACTGGCGGTGTTCTTCTCCGACATCAAGGGCTTTACGGAACTGTCAGAGGAGATGGAGCCTGAAGCGCTGACGGAACTGCTGAACCACTACTTCAACGAAATGTCGGAAGTCGCCCTCAAATACGGCGGCACCATCGATAAATTCGTTGGCGACTCCATCATGATTTTCTTCGGCGACCCCACCAGCCGGGGCCAGAAGGAAGACGCCTTCGCCTGCGTGTCCATGGCGATAGAAATGCGCAAACACATGAAGATCATGCGGCAGAAATGGCGCAGCCAGGGCATCAAGACACCGCTGGAGATCCGGATGGGTATCAGCACCGGCTATACCACCGTCGGCAACTTCGGTGCTGAGAACCGCATGGACTACACCATCATCGGCAAAGAGGTAAATCTGGCCAGCCGCCTGGAGTCCCTGGCTGAACCCGGTGAAATACTGATCTCCTACGAAACCTTCTCGCTGATCAAGGACCGCATCATGTGCCGCGACAAGGGCGAGATCACCGTGAAAGGCTTCGGCCGCCCGGTGTCCATCTACGAAGTGGTGGATTTCCGCCGCGACATGGGCCCCAATCGCAGTTTCCTGGAGCACGAACGCAGCGGCTTTGCCATGTACCTGGATTCGGAAAAGATCACCGAAAGAGAGCGGGAGTCTATCCTGACTGCTCTTGAGGATGCCGCTGAACGACTACGTCAGGAAGAGGATTCCTGACCGTTTTCGCCCTTACACCTACTGCCTGATTAACCGCGGCCCCACCGCCTCTTCCGGGTCGGTGCTGCGCCAGGGATTGATATCCAGCCCACCCCTCCTTGTATAACGGGCGCAAACCGACAGCTTTTGCGGTTGGCAACGGGCCATCAGGTCGGTAAACATCGTTTCCACGCAGTGCTCATGGAAGTCCTGTTTCTGGCGAAAGCTCACTATGTATTGCAGTAGCCCTGCCCGGTCCACCGCCGGGCCGGTGTAATCAATCAGCACCGTTGCCCAGTCCGGTTGGCCGGTCACCGGGCAGTTGCTTTTCAGGAGGTGCGAACACAGTTTCTCCGATACCACATCACCGCCGGCCTGCAGACTGTCCGGGTTGTAGTCGTAGCCCACGGATTCCACATCCTCGTCGTCGATCAGCACGAAGCCTTCCGGCCGACCGACCGCTCTCGCCCCCTGATCAACACTGTGCAGGTCTACATGCACCGCGGCGCCGCTCGCGCTGGACAGGTCACGGGCAATCACGTCCCGGACCTGGTCGGCAGAGGAAAACACCGTCTGGTTCAGGGAGTTCAGGTACAGCTTGAGGGACTTGGACTCAATGATGGACGGCGACGCCGAAGGCACCCGAATTTCCGCCCAGGCCACCGCGGGAACGCCCCCGGTGCGCAACCAGGAAATTTCCCAGGCCTGCCACAGGTCTTCCCCGAACCAGGGCCAGCGACCATCCTCCAAACCAATGCGGCGACGGTTTTCCTCCCGCGCCACGGGAAACAACAATTGCGGATCGTAGGCATCCGGGTAGTCGCTGGATTTGCCCAGCGGGGCATCGATAAGGGCCATGATCAATCCTGGGAAGCGTTCATCAGTGACGTATGCCCTTACCGCGCGCCAACATGCGCAGGGAAATGGCAGACAGAATGGCAATAAACAGCAGAATCATACCAAGGGCAACGTAGGGATTCACATCCGACACGCCCAGAATACCGTAGCGGAAGGCATTCACCATGTAGAGTATCGGGTTGATCATCGACACCCCTTGCCAGAACCCCGGCAGCATGTCGATCGAGTAGAACACCCCGCCCAGATACGTCAGCGGTGTCAGAATAAAGGTTGGCACAATGGAAATATCATCAAACTTGGTCGCCAGCATGGCGTTGATGAAGCCACCCAACGAAAACAGAGCCGATGTCAGGAACACCGTCAGGATCACCATCGGCAGATGATGGATAGACAACTGCGTAAAGCCCAGGGACAGCATCGTGACGATAAAACCAATGCCCAAACCCCGGGACATGCCTCCGGTCACATAGCCGGCGAGGATCACCCAGTTGGGTACGGGTGATACCAGCAACTCCTCAATGCTGCGCTGGAATTTCATGGAGAAAAACGACGACACCACGTTGGCGTAGGAACTGGTGATCACCGACATCATGATCAGCCCCGGAACAATGAACGCCATATAATCGAAGCCACCCATCACCCCGATGCGTGAGCCTATGAGATTACCGAAAATAATAAAGTACAGCGTCATCGTGACCGCCGGCGGCAACAGGGTCTGTGGCCATATCCGCATGAAGCGACGGATTTCACGGGTGACGATGGTTTTGTAAGCGGTCAGCATCGCATCCGTTCTCATGCGGTTTCTCCCTGGGTGGCGTTACGGGGGTTGTTGTCCTGAACCATGCGGACAAACAGCTCTTCGAGTCGGTTGGCCTTGGTGCGCATGCTGACCACGCGAACGCCCTGCTCTTCCAGCTGGACGAACATGCCGTTCAGGCTCTGGCCTTTTTCCACATCCACCACCAGGGCGCCCTCGTCATCCATACGACTGAAGAAACCGTCGAGCACCGGCGCTTCCGTCAACGGCTCGGCAGTGTCCAGCACGAATGTTTCGGAGCTCAACTGCTGCAGCAACGCTCGCTTGCTGGTGTGACGCAGGATTTTGCCGTGGTCGATGATGGCAATATTGCGGCACAGGGCCTCCGCTTCCTCCAGGTAGTGGGTGGTCAGGATGATGGTGGTGCCCTGTCGGTTCATTTCCTCCAGGAACGTCCACATCGAGCGGCGCAACTCAATGTCCACCCCGGCCGTGGGCTCATCCAGGATCAGCAGTTTGGGTTCGTGCACCAGCGCCCGGGCAATCATCAGCCGCCGCTTCATGCCCCCCGACAGCATCATGGCCGGCGTGTTGCGCTTGTCCCAAAGTCCAAGCTGGCGCAGGTACTTTTCGGCGGACTCCGATGCCTTCTTCAGGGGAATGCCGTAATAGCCCGCCTGGGTGGTAACGATGTCGAACACCTTCTCAAACTGGTTAAAGTTGAACTCCTGAGGCACAACGCCCAGGTTCAGTTTGGCGTCCGATAGATGAGTATCGATGTCAGATCCGAAAACCCGAACCTTGCCCGCGCTTTTGTTCACCAGTGAGCAAACAATGCCAAGGGTGGTGGACTTCCCCGCCCCGTTGGGTCCGAGCAGGGCAAAAAAGTCACCTTCGGCGACATGCAGGTCAATCCCTTTCAGGGCCTGGAAGCCGTCGCCATAGGTCTTGACCAGACCTTCGATTTCAAGTGCGTTGGTCATAGTGAATCCAGAGCTGCAGGGGCCACCGGCAATCCTGTTGCCGCAGCCGATTGTGGAATAGAAAAAACAAAAACTATAAGTGGTGGCCCCGAAAGAGAAATTCAAGTAGGGCAACGCGATCCCGCCATGTCCACTAAAACCCCAAACTGCGACAGGTTTCCCGATATGGCACCAACACGCTCCTTATAATGCCGGTTACAACAATTTACAAAAGGTCTTGTACCACCGACCGAACGCCAGGGAATGTACGCGCCGCCATGAAATCCGTTCACTTCACATCCGCATTACCGTCTCTGATTTGCCCGCTAGCATTAACGTTGTTTTTGGCCGGGTGCTTCGGTGGGGGCAGCGGCGGAGATGACGACTCACGTTCGGGACAGATCATGCCGGCGGGTATCTCAGGGCTGACCTATTCCACAGCCAGTCGCAACGGCACCACTGACGTCAACGGGCGCTTTAACTACTGTCTCTTATACACATCTCCGAGCCCACGAGACGGACTCCTATCTCGT
>CAJXOQ010000071.1 GCA_913057975.1 uncultured Marinobacter sp. | reverse complement strand
CGAGATAGGAGTCCGTCTCGTGGGCTCGGAGATGTGTATAAGAGACAGAACGTGTCCAGTGCAATCAGCACCGGCTGACGATGCCGCTGCCCCTGGTCGGAAATGGTAAACGGGATGTAGCGGCGGGACGACGACGGGTATCGGCCAAACACCGCCTGGATGTGAGGTGCGTAAGTATCAACGTCTGGCACCATGACGATCACGTCGCGAGGCCGAAGTTCCGGGTTACTGTTGAACGCCGCCAGTAACTGGTCGTGAAGGATTTCCACTTCCCGTTGTGGGCTGTGGGCATTGTGGAATACCACGGAATCGTCCCGGAACGGATCGAGGGTCCGTGCCTGCCCCAGCATCTCTGCCTGGGAAGTGAGCGAACGAATGTCGTTCTGGATCTGGTGCAACAGCGCCGGCTTCTCCGGATCTCCGTGGGGCGTGAAAATATCGATCCGACCCTCCGGAGTAGACACGCGGCCCTGATACGCCTCGGGGTTGTCGAATTCGTCCAGCAGGCGAATGTAGTCCCGCCCCTGTTTGCCCCAGGCCGCCAGCAGCGGGTTGGCGTGCTGGTGGAGGGCATCAGGGTCGGTCAATGCCGCCAGTTCCGGATGGGTCTTGCCGCGCTTGCGGTCCGCCGTCAACAGGTCACGGTCACTGATGATGTCGGCCCAGTAAAATTCGCTGGGGTTGTGAACACAGAGCACCACCTGACTGACCCGACTGAGAACGGACAGGGCTTCCAGAGCCTGCTTCGGCAGGGATGACACGCCAAAAACCACAATACGACGGGGCAGGTTTCGAGGCCGGTCTGTGGCTGTCAGTGTCTGCCCTTGCTCCATGAACCGGGTGTGAATGCGTGAACGACTGGTACCCGCGAGCTCGCCAGCATCAGCCACCAGCCTGCGCCACAGTACGGCCTGCCAACGCAGCTCATCGCCCAGCTCGCGGTATTCTCCACGCGCCATCCGCAGGCGGTCATGGCCGGCCTCCCAGTCGGCCAGCCAATCGGCGCGGAAAACCTGATACTGATCGAACAGGTCCGCAATTTTGCCGGCGAGCTGGTAACGGCGGGTCTCAGTATCAGTTCCGGCCATGAATCGTCGCAACGGCGCAAAGACGTCGTCGTCCGCGATCAACTCTGGCAGTAATCGGAACAGGCGCCAGACCAATCGGGACTTATCAAACGGGGATTGTTCCGGCACGCCCTCAGAGGTCAGTACCGCACGGTAGGCCTGCCAGATAAACCGGGCGGGAAACAGAAAATCCATGCCGGCCGCAATACCCAGGCCGCCGACCCCGACATCAGCACCCTCCTCGGACGGGTCTTCAGCCAGCGCCAGCTTCAGCCATTGGGCAATACCATTGCTCTGCACCAGAAAGGTTTCACTTTCCAGCGGTGGCAGGGGGCTTTGCCGACAGATCCAGACCACAGCCCGCCGCAAGTCTTCCAGATGATTCGCGTGGATGGCGTGAAAGCCGGGCTCGATGGATGGCGTTACTGGCATACCTGCCCTGTGTGTTGTTTCCGGTAAGAAACAAAAGCCTACCACAACTTGCATGGGCGACCGGAACGCGTCGCTTTCGGCCTCAGGTAAATTCGTCAATTTCTTGCGAAATCGGGATTGTTTTGCCAGTCTAAATAAATGTAACAGATCATTTCAGCAAAAAAATAAGCGGAGACAACGCGATGAGCACCATGAGTAAGTTCAAGAAACTGGCAGGATTTTCTGCGTTTGCCTTTGCCGCAATGACCGCGGCAAACTCGGTGAATGCTGCCAACTGGCGCTATGCACACGAAGAATACGAAGGTGATGTCCAAGACGTATTCGCTTACGACTTCAAGGAATACATCGAAGACAACTCAGACCACACGGTGCAGGTTTACCGCTTTGGCGAGCTGGGCGAATCCGACGACATCATGGAACAGACCCAGGCTGGCATTCTTAATTTCGTCAACCAGTCTCCCGGCTTCACAGGCTCACTGATTCCAGAAGCGCAGATTTTCTTCATTCCTTACTTGATGCCGACCGACATGGACACGGTGATCAAGTTCTTCCGCGAGAGTGAAGCGATCAATGAGGATTTCCCGGAACTGTATGCCCAGAACGGCCTGGAGCTTCTGCAGATGTACCCGGAAGGCGAAATGGTTGTAACGGTGGACGAGCCAGTCAGCAAGCCGGAAGACTTCAACAACAAGAAGATCCGTGTCATGACCAACCCGCTGCTGTCGGAAACCTATTCAGCGTTTGGTGCAACCCCCACGCCACTGCCTTGGGGTGAAGTGTACGGTGCTCTGCAGACCAACATGATCCAGGGCCAGGAAAACCCGATCTTCTGGATCGAATCCGGCGGTCTTTACGAAGTTTCCCCGAACCTTGTCTTCACCAGCCACGGTTGGTTCACGACTGCCATGATGGCCAACAAAAACTTCTACGACGGTCTGTCCGACGAAGACAAGAAGCTTGTTGAGGACGCCGCTGACCATGCGTTCGAGAAAATCATCGTTCACATTGACGGCCTCGCTGAAGAAGCCCTTGAGAAGATCAAGAAAGCCAGTGATGAAGTGACCGTTACCCGCCTAAACGACGAACAGATCGAAGCCTTCAAGGCCCGCGCACCGCAGGTTGAAGAGAAGTTCATCGAAATGACAGGTGAAGGTGGTAAAGAACTGCTGAACCAATTCAAGGAAGACCTCAAGGAAGTTCAGAGCAACTAAACCTGAAGGGATCATTCCCGCCGGCCCTGCCCGGCGGGAATCTGTTTTAACCCCGCCCCGCCGGGGGCCTCCTGCCGGCTGGGAGCGATATGTTCTGGAGCAACCCCCATGTCCGAGAACTCCCCGGATCTAGAAGACGATACCGGCACCTATGAGTCCGGCCTGCCCGGGTTTCTGGGAACTATTGATGAAGTCATTGCCAAGACTGAAGCTGTCATGCTCGCAGTTGGCGTAATCCTGATGGCCGTCAATACATGCATCAACGTAATTGCGCGCTTTGTCTTCGGTGAAGGCCTGTTTTTCTCTGGTGAGATCAACAGGATTCTTATCATCCTGATTACCTTTGCAGGTATTGGCTACGCGGCCCGCCATGGCCGCCATATCCGGATGTCGGCGGTGTACGATGCGATCCCACCAAAAGGACGCAAAGTACTGATGATTTTCATCGCCCTGTTTACATCCGTGGTGATGTTCTTCCTCTGTTATTACTCTTATGGGTACGTCGAGACCCTTCACAGCCGTGGGCGCATACTCCCGGCATTGGGTTTTGAAATTTGGTGGATTTACATCTGGGCGCCAGTCGGCTTTGCGATCACCGGCATCCAGTATTTCCTCACAGCCATCAAGAATTTCACCAGCAAGGACGTCTACCTCTCCACCGGTGTAATCGATGGCTACTCGGATAGTGAATCGGAAGTCTGACCCTGCGGCTGCTATAACAAAGGAAAGAAACTCATGGCGACTATAATGATGGTAATCATGATCGGGCTGCTGCTTCTGGGCTTCCCGATGATGGTTCCGCTGATTACCGGTGCGGTGGTCGGTTTTGTAATGATGTTTGATGGCTTTGGCCAGATGGGCACTTTCATCCAGCAAATGATGGGCGGTATCCGCCCAGCTTCTTTGATTGCTGTGCCCATGTTCATTCTGGCGGCTGATATCATGACTCGCGGGCAGTCCGCCGACCGCCTGATCCATATGGTGATGGCCTTTATCGGGCACATCAAAGGCGGACTGGCGATCAGTACAGCCACCTCGTGTACCCTCTTTGGCGCGGTATCCGGCTCCACCCAAGCGACAGTTGTGGCTGTTGGTTCTCCCTTGCGCCCCAAATTGCTTAAAGCAGGCTATTCCGACTCGTTCTCACTGGCGCTGATCATCAACTCCAGTGACATTGCTTTTTTGATTCCCCCCAGTATCGGCTTCATTATTTACGGGGTAATTTCCGGAACCTCCATAGCCGAGTTGTTCATTGCTGGCATTGGCCCAGGCGTCATGATTCTGGCCATGTTTTCAATTTATTGCCTGATCTATGCTTACATTAACAAGGTTCCCACCGAGGAGAGGGCCGGCTGGAGAGAGCGAGGGGTCGCGGTTCGTGAGGCTCTATGGCCGCTATTCTTCCCGGTTATCATTGTCGGCGGTATCTATGGCGGTATTTTCAGCCCCACAGAAGCAGCGGCTGTGTGCGTGCTGTACGCGTTCCTGCTCGAATTCGCGGTTTTCCGCTCACTGAAACTGCCGGACATTTATCGCATCGCCAAGTCCACCGGCCTGATTACCGCTGTGGTGTTCATACTGGTGGCTGTCGGAAACGGCTTTTCGTGGATTATCTCCTTTGCGCAGATCCCGCAAGCAATACTGGAATCTGTCGGCGTCAATGAAGCCGGGCCAGTCGGCGTGCTGATTGCAATCTGTATCGCCTTCTTCGTTGCCTGCATGTTTGTCGATCCGATTGTCGTGATCCTGGTGCTGACGCCAATCTTTGCACCAGCGATTGAAGCCACCGGGCTGGACCCGGTACTTGTCGGGGTTCTGATTACACTCCAGGTGGCAATCGGTTCCGCAACACCACCCTTTGGCTGCGACATCTTCACCGCAATAGCCATATTCAAGCGCCCTTACTGGGAAGTAATCCGCGGAACACCACCGTTTGTCTTTATGCTGGTGGCGGCAGCGGGGCTGATCATCGCCTTCCCGCAAATTGCTCTGTTCCTGCGTGACGTGGCATTCCGTTGACGGATAGAGAGACCGATTTCAGGGAGAAGAGTATGTTCAAGAAAATCCTGGTGGCCGTTGACGGTTCCAAGTCATCCTTCAAGGCCATGGACAAGGCCATTGAACTGCAAACACTCATGGACACCGAGATCTATCTGATCTGTGTTTACAAGCACCACAGCCTGTTTGAGGCATCACTGTCGATTGGTCGACCCGACAGCATGGATATCCCTGACAAAGTGCTGTCGGAGTACGCCAAGGAAATAGTCAATCACGCCAAGGAAAAGGCCAAGGAAAAGGGGGCGGTGAAGGTCCGGGGCTTCGTCAAGGCCGGCCGGCCTTCCAAAGTCATCATCAAGTTTGCTGAGGATAAAGAGGTCGACCTTATCGTGGTCGGCTCCCGGGGTACGCACAGCGACAAGGACGGCATGCTGCTGGGCAGCGTGTCGCACCGGGTGGCTTCCCGTGCAAAATGCCCTGTCCTGGTAGTTTAACGACAACTGTTTAAGGAAGAACTATGACCACTATCGTAGATTCGCTGAACTCCATTCTGTGGGGCTACGTTCTGGTCTACGGCCTGCTGGGCGTTGGTGTCTTTTTCACCATCCGTCTGGGTTTTCTGCAATTCCTCAACTTTGGGGAAATGATCCGCGCCATTCGTGGCTCCCGTGATAGCGATGTCCACGGTATATCGCCGTTCCAGGCCCTGTGCACCAGCCTTGCCTCTCGCGTGGGCACCGGTAACCTCGCCGGTGTGGCGGTGGCCCTGTACCTTGGCGGTGCCGGCGCCATCTTCTGGATGTGGATGGTCGCCCTCGTCGGTATGGCAACCGGCTATGCGGAGAGCACATTGGCACAGCTCTACAAGGTACGTGATGGCAAGGGACAGTACCGGGGTGGGCCGGCGGTCTACATAACCAAGGGCCTGAAGGCTCCCTGGGCGGGCAGTATTTTTGCCGTCTGCCTGATCCTGTCCTTCGGACTGGTCTTCAACGCTGTTCAGGCAAATTCCATTGCCGATGCCATGCAAGGTGCCTTTGGGGTGCCCAAGATTTGGGTTGGCATTGTAATCGCCGTTCTCGCAGGCATTGTCATCTTTGGTGGCCTGCGCTCCATCGTCCGGTTCGCAGAACTGGTGGTGCCGCTGATGGCGGGTATCTATGTGCTGATTGCCCTGGTGATAATGGCCATTCACATCACCGAAGTGCCGGGCGTGCTGATGACCATCGTAAAGAGCGCCTTCGGGTTGGAAGAAGCCGCCGGCGGCGCGGCGGGTTCCATTACCGCAGCCATGCTCAACGGCATAAAGCGCGGGCTTTTCTCAAATGAGGCCGGTATGGGCTCGGCGCCCAATATTGCGGCAACCGCCACACCGGCGCCCCACCACCCGTCATCCCAGGGATTGGTGCAGGCCTTCGGCGTATTTGTCGACACCATCATTATCTGCACCGCAACAGCGGTGATGATCTTGCTCTCCGGCGTCATGGAACCGGGCTCGGGCATTACCGGAACCCAGCTTACCCAGGATGCCATGCAAAGCCACATTGGTGCGTCCGGCGCCTATTTCATCGCCATTGCCATCCTGTTCTTTGCATTCACGTCCATTGTCGCCAACTACACCTACGCAGAGAACGCCCTGATTCATCTTGGCGGTGACAATACCATTGCCATTACACTGCTTCGCTCTGCTGTCCTGGGGATGGTTGTCTGGGGTAGTTACGAGGCAGTAGTGACTGTTTTCAACGCCGCTGACGCATCCATGGGCCTGATGGCAACCATCAACCTGATTGCCATTGTCATGCTTTCAGGTACGGTAGTGAAGCTGACAAAAGACTATCTAGCCCAGCGCAAACAGGGCGAGGTACCCCACTTCAAATCAAAAGACTACCCCGAACTACACGAGAAGATCGACGGCAACATCTGGCACTAGTACCCCTTCCGACGCTTACGAAATCTCAACCCGGTCCCTGCCGGCCTCTTTGGCCCGGTAAAGGGCCCGGTCGGCAAGCCCCAGCAGACTGTCCGGCGAGTCACTGCACTCGGGCCAGTTGGACACCCCCACCGATATGGTGACGTGGCCCAACTCGAAACCATCATGCTCCACCGGCATGGTGCGAACAGCCCGAGCCAGCTCGCATGCCTTGTCGTAGCCGGCTTTCGCGGTCGAGCCGGCCATGATGATAACAAACTCCTCACCACCGTAGCGGCACACCACGTCGCTGTCACGGAAATGCCGCGCCAGCATGCCTGCCACCGCTCTTAGTGCAGCGTCGCCGGCCTCGTGGCCATGGGTATCGTTGAATCGCTTGAAGTGATCGATATCTAAAATCAGAAGGGACAGCGGCTGATCACTTCGCTGGGCCACGGCCGACTCATGCTCCATTAGCTGATCAAAATATCTTCGGTTCTTCAGCCCGGTCAGCGCGTCCTCATAGGAATACTTCCGCAGCTCGTCCCGCAGGCTGATGCTTGAGAGCGCGATACCAATTTTCTGCACGCCCTGGCTGAGCGTCTGGAACAGCCTGGCGGTGCCATAATCCATATCGTCGGCGGCAAACTCCTCCGGCACCTCCACAAATAACAATGCCATAGTCACCAGCCCTTCTGCTGCGGACTGCAGGTTTATCCAGAGGCACAGGGAACCGTCACCACCTACCTGCCACTCAGACCTGGACTGGTCCTTTTCTTCACTGTAACGGGCCAGCATCTGGCTATGGGGTGGTGGACCATCGGGGTTTTCAATTCGGCGTGGCGACTCCGGCTCTCCGGCATACCCCCAGCGTGTCAACAGTTCATAGGCCTTGCCATTGTCCACACGCTGGTAGAGCCTTCCCCGCAGAGGACTGCACAGGTCGGGAAGCCGCCGCGCCAGCACATGAAACGTCTGGTTGAGACTTATGCAATCCTGCAGTTCCGCATTGATTTCGTTCAGAACACGGGTTTTTTCATTCTCGAACGTGAGCAGCCTCACCCTGGCCTGCTCACGACGTGCCAACGCTTCCGCCTTCTGGGTTCGCTCTGTTACCTGCTGTTCCAGCGACAGATTTAACCGATGGAGTGCCTTTTGGGTACGTGCATAGTGCCAAAGGGAAATCATTACAACCGCCAGCGAAAAGATCAGCGAGCCCCAACTAACGGGTACCCTCCCCCAGGGCAGGACGCCATGGGCAACGGCCATGTCCACCACCAACAGGGTGCAGAACACGGCGTAAGCGGCGAGGATGATCTGTTGTTCAATTTTCAGATGCCTGAATCGCTCTACGACAACGACCGTAATGGCCGCCAGGGACACTAGAAGCAGCGCATCAAACAGCGGGTATGTTGATGACAGGTCAACCAACCCCGACAACGCCAATGTGATCGACGCTACCGCGTAGGCAAGATGGATTTTCCAGACCAGATTAATTAACCAGGGCCTGCGATCACTGAACCACTGTTCCAGCAACAGTGCCATGGCCACCGGCAACATGTAGTAGGAACCGGCTGCCAGATAGTCCCACATCAATGGCACGTTCCAGATCAACTGACTGGCCTGGCTTTCGGACAGAAGCAGAACGGCGGATGACAAAGAGAACAGAGCAATACTCCCGAAACTCTTCTTTTCCGTTTGCAACAGGGCGAAAAACATCGCTAGCAGGGCAATCAGGGCGGAAAAACCGGAAATAACCAGTGCTTCCAGGGAGTTTTTTACGATAAACAGGATCAGGGCCGGTTGCTCCACAATGGAGACTTCACCCCACAGGCCAATGTCGGTGTAATCAGAGAAAATGCGAAAGTGGATCGGCTTGCCCTCAAAATTCTCGGGCAGCGGAATCGCGTGCCAGGGCCAGCCTTCGAAACGGCCCCGGCCCTGATCATCGAAGGTGCCGTATTGGTATATGTTCTTGCCATCGAGCCAGACCTGGACAATCAGGTCGACACTGTAGATATACAGGACCGGCTCCTGCCACTCGCCCTCCGGAAGGGTGATCCGATACCATACATGTTCTTGCCCCTTGCGATCAGGCGGGTTGGATGGAAAGCCGATGGCGCTCCATTGCCCAGGGTCCTGACCCAGAACCCACTCCGGCACCCCCGCATCGGTCATTGGAGAATCGCCCCACCGATATTCCCAGCCCTCATCCAGATCCACTGCCGCATAAGTCGCCGGAGGCACTAAAAAGATCAAAGCGATCAGGAGCATCAGCCTTACGGCATTTAAGAGGTACAGCGTCTGCATACAGTGGCTTGCCTGTCGCCAAAAAGTACAGTGATACAATTATAGAACATCTATGAGATTAAACTGGCTCAGGCGGGTAATAAACACAAGCACTAACTGCTGCTTTATACAACGCTGTCAGCGTCTTTCGGGCTGCGCCTGTCACAAAACCATTCAGTGCTCGGAATGGGTTCCCGAAAAGGTATCCCAAGCGGTACTCTAGACGGATGATCGATACCCACCCGACATCCTACAAAGGCATTATCCCAACCCCTACCTGGGCTTTCCGGCAATACGAACGAATCCGGCACTGGTTGCCGGACGGCTTGCCGACGGACCGACAACCGAATCCGCAACTGCTGGACAATCTGCTGCCACTGGCCGACCAGTTCCAGGTGTGCGTATTCGACGCCTTCGGCGTGCTGAACGCCGGCCCCAGGGCCTTTCCCGCTGCCATTCAACGGTTTCGGGAGTTGCAGCGGATGGGCAAGCACGTCCAGATTCTCTCCAACGCGGCGACCGCCAGCCACGCCAGACTGGTGGAAAAATATCGGCGCATGGGGTTCGACATCACGCCGGATCAGTTGATCTCAAGCCGTTGGTTGCTGGAACAGTCCCTCGCCAATCGCTCCAGGGAGGGCCTCTGGGGTGTAATTGCCCCGGAAAACTCCGAGCCAGACACGCTGCCGCTAAACTGGCAACCGGTGCGGCCACCCGTCACGGAGCAACTGAAACGTAAGCTGGACGGCTATGACGGCCTGATCATGCTCAGCAGCGAGGATTGGAACGAGGAGATGCAAGCAGTACTGGAGGCCACACTGACAGAGCGGCCAAGACCACTGGAGATCGCCAATCCAGATCTGGTGGCGCCCCGCGGCGATTGCCTGACGCTGGAGCCAGGATTCTTCGCCCACCGGGCCCGGGAGGCCAGCGGTGTCCAACCGCAGTTCTACGGCAAACCCTATGCACCCGCCTTCCAGGCCGTTATTGAGCGTTTCACGGACATACCCCCAGAACAGATACTCATGGTCGGCGACACCCTTCATACGGATATTCTGGGCGGGCAAAACGCCGGCATGAAAACCCTGCTGGTGACGGCTGAGGGCTCCCTTCAGGGTATGGATATACCGGGCTGCATTTCGCGATCTGGTATTGCGCCTGACTTTATCGCCCCGGAGATCTAATCTCCGGAGCGAATAGATCCGGTTGCAGGTTTACTGCCCGGACTTCAACATTTCCCAATATTTGGTATAAACCTGCATGGCGTCGTCACCCACGTCCTTCTGGAACTCGGCATTGGTCAGGTCTTCCGGCGTCGGATAGCTGGTACGGTCATTGGCCACTTCGTCACTTAGCAGTTCCCGGGCCGCAAGATTCGGCGTGGCGTAGCCAATGTCTTCGCTGATCAGCGCAGAGATTTCCGGGCGCATGACAAAGCTGATGAACTGGTGGGCCGCATCAGCATTCTCGGCATTTTTGGGAATCACAAAGCTGTCCAACCAGACAATGATGCCTTCCTCCGGGTAGACGTATTCCAGAGAGGGCATGTCTTCTTCCCCCATCACCGCTTCGCCATTCCAGATCATGCCGATGTCGGTTTCACCTTCCAGGTAGGGCATCCGTGGTGCGTCCGAATTGAAGGTGCGCACCGACGGCATCAGTTCCGTCAGTTTCTCGTAAGCCGCCTCAATTTCTTCGGGGTCGGTGCTGTTACCGGAGTGGCCGAGCACCCGCAAACCAATGTGGAAGACCTCACGCATGTCGTTAGTGAGCATCACCCGGCCTTCGTACTCTTCATCCCACAGATCTGCCCAGGCCTTCACCTCATCACCTTCAACATCGCTGGCGTCGTAGGCAAGCCCTGTTGTCCCCCAGAGGTAGGGCACGCTGTATTGGTTATCGGGATCGATCTCCAGATTCACCAGTTCCGGGTCCAGCTTTTCGAAGCCTTCCAGTTTCTCGTGGTTGATCTTTTCAAGCAGCCCTTCCTTACGCATTTTGTTGACGTAATAGGTGGAGGGCAGTGCAAGATCGTACTGGCCGCTGTCATCCAGAAGTTTCAGACGCGCATACATGGCCTCATTGCTGTCATAGGTGGTGTAAACCACCTGGATACCGGTTTCTTCCTCAAAGCGCTCCAACACTTCCTGCGGCATGTATTCAGACCAGTTGTAGAGGTTCAGTACCTGCGGCTCTTCCTGCGAGCTGCACCCGGTCAGGGTTGCAGCCATCAGGGCCGCCAGCGCCAGTTTCTTCATCGCTTGCTCCTTGTCAGTATCCATTGGGACAGCATCAACATTGCCAGGGAAAACACCAGTAGCAGAGAGCCCAGGGCATTCACTTCCGGTTTCAGGCCCACCCGCACCATAGAGTAGATGCGAAGTGGCAAAATTTCATAGCTGGGACCACTCACAAAGGTGCTCACCACCACATCGTCCAGTGACAGGGTGAAGCCCAACAGCCACCCAGCCAGCAATGCTGGCATGATCACCGGAATCAGTACCGTGCGGGTCATGGTGAAATCATTGGCGCCCAGATCCCGCGCCGCTTCGGGCAGGCTTTCATCGAACCCACTCAATCGTGCCATTACGGTGATCACCACAAACGGCAGGCAAAAAGTGACGTGGGCCAGCAGCAGAGAGATAAACCCGAGTTGCAGGCCCACCAACAGGAACAAGGCCAGCAGCGAGATGGCCAATACAATTTCCGGTGACATCATTACCACAAACAGCATACCCCGCAGCACACGCTTGCCACGAAAGCGATACCGGTGAAGGGCCAACGCCGTCAGCGCGCCAATAACGGTCGATATCGTGGCTGCCGTCAGGGCGAGCCAAAGGGAATTCCACATGGCCTGGACCATAGCGTGGTTATTGAACAGCGACTCATACCATTGCAGGCTGAGCCCGCCCCAGCGGTAACCGGTACGGGAGCTGTTAAACGAGAACACCACCAGCACCAGGATCGGCAGGTAGAGCAACACATACACCAGGGTGAGATAGGTTTTCGGCAGCCAGCGATTCATGCCCTGGCCTCCTCTCCAAGTCGCCGCTGGCTGAGCCGGTGGGCAAACAGCAGGACAGCCATGGCAACCGTCAACAGGATACTGGCGGCAGCCCCGAAGGGCCAGTCACGGGCATCCAGGAACTGGTTCTTGATGACGTTGCCGACCAGCAAATTGCGGGAACCACCCAGTATGTCCGCCACGAAAAACAGGCCCATGGCGGGCAACAGCACCAGCATCACGCCCGCCAGCACGCCAGGCAAGGTCAGGGGTACCGTGACGTGCAAAAACGTCGAAAGCTTGCCCGCCCCCAGGTCGTGCGAGGCCATCAACAGTTCTTTCCTCAGGTCATCGAACACGGAGTACAACGGCAGGATCATGAACGGCAGCAGCAGGTATACCAGCCCGATGACCACAGCACCTTCGGTGTAGAGCATTCTCAACGGCTCGTCGATCAGCCCCAACCCCAAGAGTGCATTGTTGATCAGGCCGTTGGTGGCCAGCAGCAGTTTCAGGGCGTAGGTGCGCACCAGGGAGTTGGTCCAGAACGGCACTATCAACAGGAAAATCAGCAGCGTCTGGCGCTGTTTGCCCAGGCCCGACAATGCCCAGGCGAAGGGGTATCCGATCAGCAGGCAGCAGACGGTCGTCATGCCGGCCATGTAGAGGGAGTTCAGGAAAACGTCCAGGTACAGCGGGTCAAACAACTGCCGGTAACTGTCCAGGTTCAGCGGCAGCGAGAGGAAGGTTCCAGGGTCTCGTGTCATCACGCTGGCACCCACCACCAGCAGGTTAGGTGTGAGCACAAGAAGCAACAACCAGCCCCAGACCAGAATCAGTACCGCGGTTTTGAAGGGCTGCTGTAACACCCTATGCATTCGTAATCAGCCCTTCTTCTTCGCTATTGACGGGCTCCAGTTCAACCGGTAACAACCATTCCCAACCATCAACCCAGCTGACCCTGACCGGCTCGCCCAGTTTGTAGTCAAAGGTAGGGTCGTCTTCATCAAAAAATTCACTGGCCAGCACTTCAGTACCGTCCTCAAGGTGGATCACCGAGTCCAGTGTGCTGCCCTTGTAGTTACGCTCCACGATCCTGCCGGCCAGGCCCCTTTCGTCTTCAGGAGCCAGCACACGAATATCCTCCGGACGCAGCAGCACATTCACCTGCTCACCTTTGCGCAGCGTAAACCCGGGCTTCTGAAGGGTACGGCTCAGGCCCAGGATATTCAGGGTAATGCCAGTCTCTTCAACCGAGGTCAGATAGCCTGGGAAAAGGTTGGTCTCGCCGACGAAGCGTGCCGTAAAGAGATTGGCGGGCCGCTCATAGATTTCCCGGGGCGTACCCAGCTGTTGAATCGCGCCGTCTTTCAGAACCACCACCCGGTCCGACATCGACAGGGCTTCTTCCTGATCGTGAGTGACGAATACGAATGTAATCCCCAACTCGCGCTGCAGTCGCTTCAACTCCACCTGCATGGTCCGTCGCAGTTTGTAATCAAGTGCAGACAGGGGTTCATCCAGAAGTAACAGTTGCGGTCGCTTGACCACTGCACGGGCAATGGCCACCCGCTGCTGCTGCCCCCCCGAGAGCTGATGCGGCTTGCGGCGAGCAAAATCCTGCAACTGCACCATCGCAAGGACATCGTCCACGCGCTGACGAATCTCGTCCTTCGGTCTTTTCTCCATTTTCAGGCCATAGGCCACATTGTCGTACACTGACATGTGGGGAAACAGCGCGTAATTCTGAAATACGGTGTTCAGCGGCCGATGCTCGGGAGCAGCTTGGGTAATATTGTGACCAGACAGGACCACAGCGCCCGTGTCTGGCTGTTCAAAGCCTGCAATAAGCCGCAGCAGAGTGGTTTTACCGCAACCCGAAGGGCCCAGCAGGGTGATGAACTCGCCGTCCAGGATATCCAGGTCCAGCGAGTTCAACACGGTTTTGTCATCGAACGCCTTGGTGACGTTCTTCAGGGAGAGAAGGCTCCCGTTCATTCACCCGAAACGCTGTTCAGGTAGGCCTTATCGGAAATATTGGTCCACTGACGAACCTGTTTCAGATAATCCCGCTGGGAAGTGATGATTTCCCGCGCCAGTTCATCCTTCTCCGCCTCTTCGGCCAACAGCTTCTCTGTGGCATCACGAAGCGCTTCAATGACCTCTGGCGGGAAGGTTTTATGGGTGACGTCCGGATAGTCTTCCTTCATACGATCCCAGGCCACGCCACTTTCATGCATGCTCTGGATGTACATGTCGTAGGCGGCGGTGCGCATAGACACCCGCAGTACTTCCTGGAGTTCTTCGGGAAGCTTGTTCCAGGTTTTCTCGTTAATCAGGAACTGAACTTCAGCGCCTGGCTCCTGCCAGCCGGAGTAATAGTACTTTGCGATCTGATGGAAGCCCATTTGGAAATCCAGTGCCGGGCCGACCCACTCCAGAGCGTCAATCGTGCCTCGCTCCAGCGAACTGTAAAGCTCCCCAGGTGGAATGTTGGTCACCGCAACGCCTACTTCGGACATGACCTCACCCGCAAAGCCAGGTGTGCGCATTTTCAATCCCTGGAGGTCCTCAACACTGTTGATTTCCTCGCGGAACCAGCCACCCATCTGGTTGCCGGTATTGCCACCGGGGAACGACAGCAAGCCATGGGGGCTGTATACCTTTTCCATCAATTCCATGCCGCCGCCGTAGTAAAACCAGGCGTATTGCTCAGGCGCAATCATCCCGAAGGGAACGGTGGTGAAATACATGGCATTGGGAATCGAGCCTTTGTAGTAATACGAGGCGGTATGCCCCATATCGTACTGGCCCGCCTTTACCATATCGAAAATACCGAATGGCGCCTTGTGCTTGTTGGATGAATCAATCCGGAACTGCAGACGGCCGCCCGACATTTTCTCGGCCATCGAGGCCATGTGGCGAGTTGTTTCACCCAGTATTGGAGAGTTAGGCCCCCAGGTTTCTGCGAGGCGAAGCGTATAGGTTTCCTGGGCCGACAGCGACGCGCTTGCCAGCGCGAACACCAATGCCAGGACGGTCATGAAAGATTTGCGAATAGTCATAGCGAGGTCAGGTTCCGTTATTATAGTGGTCGAATCAGATCCGCCCACATCATAGCTTGCCTGCCGGCTGACGCCAATCGTCAACCGGCTTTCGGCAACGTTCCTACACCTTGAACTGGCCTACCAGTTCACGCAGGCTTTCACCCAGCCGGGCCAGTTCGTGACTTGCCTCATTGGTCTGGGTAACACCGGTATCACTTCGCTGAGCCGCATCGACGATGCGCACTACGTTCTGGTTGATTTCCTCAGCCACCTGGCTTTGCTGCTCCGCCGCTGTGGCTATCTGAGTCACCTGGTCGTGAATATGCCCGACAGACTTCTCTATGGTGCGCAGGGAATCGGTCGCGTGATTAATACGTTCAACCGTTTCGCTGGAACGTTGGCGGGACGCATCCATCCGCTCCACCGCCGCGCGGGACTCAGTCACGAAGCCGTCAATCATACCGCGAATCTGATCAGCGGATTCCGCACTGCGTTTGGCCAGTTGGCGCACTTCATCGGCAACCACCGAGAAACCACGACCGTGCTCACCGGCCCGGGCCGCTTCAATCGCCGCGTTGAGGGCCAACAGGTTGGTCTGGTCAGTGACGGCGTGAATGACATCCAGTACCTGGGTAATCTCGTCGGTTTTTTCAGCCAGGTTACTGATGCGGGTAGAACTGGATTCAATCTCCTCCGACAGCTGGTTTACGGAAGCCTGGGCGTTAGCGATGGTCTCGCCGCCATCCCGTGCAAGCCTGTCGGCGTCGGAGGCCGCGCTTTCCACCGAGTTGGCATTGCCGGAAATCTGCTGGATCGTGGCCGCCATTTCGTTAATGGCTGAAGCAATCTGATCCGTTTCGGAACCTTGTTCCTGCACCGAGGCACGGGTTTCATTGGCAACGCGGCTGAGCTCTTCCGCTGCAGAAGCAACCTGGTCGGTGGTCGCGCCGACATCGCGGATGGTGTCCTGGATTTTCACCACGAAGGCATTGAAACGCCGTCCAAGCTCTGCGAGCTCGTCGCTACCTTCGTCCGGCAGGCGGTGGCGGAGATCGCCCTCACCCTCGGCGATGTCCTTCATCATGGCAATAACGGTGTTCAGCGGCTTCGTTACCGTACGGCCGACAAACATACCGATGAGCAGTGCGATAATCACCACAACCACCGTAACCAGAACGATAAAACCGAGTGTTTCGGCGATTTCTGCTTCAATATCCGCGCGAGCGGCAGAAACAACCCGGTCAATGTCAGTGACATAAACGCCAGTGCCAATCATCCAGTCCCAATCTGGAATAATGGTTGAATAAGACACCTTTGGTTCCACCTCGCCTGACTCGGGATTGGGCCAGTCGTAACCGAAAAAGCCACCGTCCTCAGCCGCATTGAACAGTGACCGAACCAGTTTCTGCACGTCTGGATTGGTTGTGGGGCCTTCGCGAGAAGGGTCAGGGGCGTAGGCCAGATTTTCCAGGTCGCGAGCGTACGCGAAAACATAGTTTCCACCCTCGTACCTGATTGAACGCAAACGCTTCCGCGCCTCCTCCTTCGCTTTCCTATCCGAAAGATCCGGATTGTTCTTGGCGTTCAAAACCAGAGAGCGCGCAGTATCCACAAGGTTCTTTACACCTTCCTTTCTTGCCTCAAGCAAACTTGCTTCCAAACGCTCAAGCTCGGCCTCACCACCACTTTTGATCTGGGCAACCGTAATCCAGGCAAGGGTTGCCGCCGTTATTACCACCGGGACCAGAACGCCCAGCAGAAGACGGGAACGAATGCGTAACCGGCTCAGCAATGTCATTAAGGACTTCTCCGTATGAGATCAAATATTCAGGGCAATTATCCACAACCGGGCACCAGAGTGTGTTCCAGTTTGTAATACCGTGTGTTCGGATTCGGGGTATAAAGCTGCGACACTGCCACAACTCACTCATGCATTTGCTTTTATTGTTTAGAGTATTAACGGCTGGTAGGCGATGGACTTGAGCCCGCGTTAGACTAAAGGTCTAGGCACAAACGTTCGATTCATCGAATCTGGCCCAATAAAACCGGCGTCAAGGGCACGGATGAAACATCTCTATCTGATTCGCCATGCGAAATCCAGCTGGGCCGACGATGGTCTTCGTGATCACGAGCGCCCTCTCAACAACCGCGGGCTGAAACAACTGGGCCCAATGGGCAGGGCAATCCGTGCGCAAGGGGCGTTCGATGGAACGGTCTACTGCAGCAATGCCGCCCGCGCCCGACAGACCCTGGAAGGTCTGATCCCGAGTAACCTCCACCACACCGTTAATCTGGCGCCTGTTCTCTACACGTTTAACCGTGAGGTCGTGCTCGACTGGTTGCGCGACCGGGACGAAGACAGCATTACCCTGATTGGCCACAACCCGGCGCTGGAGGATCTGGCGGGCTTACTGCTAAAGCACGCACCCGATACTTTCCCCACTTGCAGCTACATGCACATCACCCTGCCAATAGGGCACTGGCGCGAGATAGGCAACAACAGGGGCCGACTTGAAAGGTTCCTGACGCCCAAAGACGTCAGCTATGAGCAATTTCATCGCAAACGGACGAAAATCCATATCGATGAGCACTCTCCCCTGGCAGGGCATATCCCGGAATCGCTGTTACACCAGTACCAACGCATCAGGGATCTGGAGCCCGGCGTATTGCAGGGATACGACGACGAGTTTCTGCATCAGTATCGCGTTGCCATTCGCCGCAGCCGGGCCATCGCTGAAGCGGTTGTCGACATCCGTGGAGACGGCGATTTACGCAAGGCCGTCAAGGTATTGAAGCGGCATGGCCAAGCCACCAGCCGGCTCAGAGACCTTCACGTATTACTGGGTGACCTGTCGCAATGGCCATTGGAGGAAGATACCCAGTTGGCCCTGGTGAGCTCCGGCGCCCGCAGCCATTTTGCCAACCTGGCAGACGTTGAACACCAGGAACTGACCAAACGCCTGAACAGCAGGCAATACCGCAAAGACATGGATGACTGGCGCCAGCTTCTCTCCTCCCGCCACTTGACGAAGGAAACCCGGAAACTGGCCACCGAAGACATCCGCAAAGCCCTGGAAAAGCACATACACAAGCACGACGCCGTGGCGTGGCAACTGAACGAACAGTCCCCGGACGATCACTTTCACGACCTACGCAAACGGCTGAAACGCATACGCTACCTGGCCGAGTTGAACAAACCGGCGTTCCGCGACAGGCTCAGGCAGTTAAAACATCGACAACAACGGTTCGGTGACTTCCAGGACCTGCACGTGCAAATTGACATGCTGTTGGACTTTCGCGATCGCATTGCCACGGAGCCTGACATGCTGGCGCCCGTGGCGGGCCTGAACACGCTGATCTCAAACCTTGCCGAAGAGAAAAGTCGGGTACGGACTGACATACTGACCCTCAGCGGCATTGGCTGACACCCCGCTATTTGGGGGCAGGACTCATCCCACGCCCCATCCAGGCCGACCAGGAATAAAGCCCCAGCGCCACCCAGATCATTACGAAGCTCGCCAGCTTCTCCCCACTCATGGGTTCATCAAACACAAACAGCGCGATGAAAAACTGCAGCGTGGGGTTGATGTACATCAGAAAGCCCACGGTTGCCAAACGTAGCCGGCGGGCTGCACCTGCGAAGAACAACAGGGGGATGGCCGTGACGATACCGCTGGACATCAAAAGCAAGGCAATGGTGATGTTGTCATTGAAGTGGGATTCTCCGGCCGAGCCCAGAAACCCGAGAGCCAGCAGGCCGACCGGTAACAGAAGCAGCGTCTCAACAAACAGGCCCGAAAGACCATCCAGCTCCACCTGCTTTCGAAGCAGGCCGTAGGTTCCGAAACTGAACGCAAGTACCAGGGTGATCCAGGGCACCACGCCCAACAGAAAAAGCTGATAACTGTCTCTTATACACATCTCCGAGCCCACGAGACGGACTCCTATCTCGT
>CAJXOQ010000070.1 GCA_913057975.1 uncultured Marinobacter sp. | reverse complement strand
GATAGGAGTCCGTCTCGTGGGCTCGGAGATGTGTATAAGAGACAGCTTCTATATTGGCCCCCATCATGCGCAGAATATTAATCACCCCAACCCTCGTCGGGTTCATGCCTACGTGGCGGATGGTCAAGTCGGAATCCGGGGCGATACTCGCCGCAACGAGGAAAAACGCTGACGAAGAGATATCCGCAGGTACGTCTATGGCGGTGGCGGTCAACGAACCGCCACCGGTCACACTGGCCGTCGCGGTATCGCGATGCACGTGATAACCAAAGCCTTCCAACATACGCTCAGTGTGATCCCGGGTAGGGGCTGGCTCGGTAACGGAGGTTACGCCCTCGGCATAGAGACCGGCGAGTAGCAGGCAGGATTTAACCTGGGCGCTGGCCACCGGCATTTCATAATGGATACCGGTTAGCGCATGCCCACCCCTGATTTTCAAAGGCGGCCGCCCGCCCTCCGCAGTGTCAATCACCGCCCCCATTGCTCGCAGCGGATCTGCCACACGTCCCATGGGACGCTTGGACAGGCTTTCGTCGCCGGTGAGTTCGGAATCAAACGGCTGCGCCGCCAGCAAGCCAGAGAACAGGCGCATGGCAGTACCGGAATTGCCCAGATACAAGGGGCCGCGCGGCGCCTGGAGGCCGTTAATACCGACGCCGTGAATGCGGACAAACCCCGCGTCCGGCCCTTCAATGGTCACGCCCATGTCGCGGAACGCCTGCAGGGTCGCCAGGCTATCCTCGCCTTCAAGGAAGCCTTTCACTTCTGTGATACCGTCGGCGAGCGCGCCCAGCATGATGGATCGGTGGGAAATGGATTTGTCGCCCGGTACGCGTATCTCGCCGGAAATCCGACCGCCGGGCTGAAGACGGAACGTTACCTGTTTCTGACTGTTGTTTGTCACGTAAGCCTGTCCTGAAATCATCTTTGAAAAATGTTCCCGCGCCGCCTTGGCGCGACTGAAAACCCGCAACAGAGTTGCACTGTCCTGATCGGCGATGGCGGTACGGAGCTGATCCAGATCGTGGGTAAAATGATCAATGACCCGTAACACCGCCTCCCGGTTAGAGAGAAAAATATCGTGCCACATCACCGGGTCACTGGCTGCGATTCGGGTGAAGTCCCGGAAGCCGCCCGCTGCGTAGCGGAAAATATCCAGATTTTCGTCCTCGCCCGCCAGGGTATCCACCAGCGAGAAGGCGATAAGATGGGGAAGATGACTGGTGGCAGCCAGCACCTCGTCGTGATAGGCCACCGACATGGTCAAAACCGTCGCACCACAGCCTTCCCACAATGCCCTGAGCTTCTCAAGGTCTGGCTGACCAACGCTCTCCGCCGGCGTGAGTATGACCTTGTGATTGGCAAACAACTCGGGATTCGCCGCGCGGATGCCGCTTTTTTCGGAACCGGCGATGGGATGCCCGGGTATCACTTTCACGGGCAGCTCGCCAAACACCTCTCGCACATCGTTGACGAAACTGGTCTTGGTGCTGCCGACATCCGTCAACACGGCGCTTTCGCCAAGATGGGGCCTGATTTCCGCCAGCACTGCCCGCGTTGCCTTAACCGGTACCGCCAGCACCACAAGGTCGCTGCCGGCCACAGCCTCAGCAACCGACCCGGCAGCTTCATCAATAATGCCCAATTCCTTGCCAAGCGCCAATTCGTCCGCGCGCTTGTCAGCGCCCACAACAGTCACCGCGAGGCCATTGTCGCGGATCGCCCTGGCCAGAGAACCTCCGATCAGGCCAAGGCCAATGATGGCGACACGCTGGAACAGTGGCTGAACCTCGGGCACGTTACTCTCCCCGTCCTGCGGACGTATCCAGTGCATGGGCCAAAGCCTCGATAAACCGTGCGTTTTCTTCGGGCAAGCCGATCGACACCCGCAGGTGCCTGGGTAGGCCGTAGCCACCGATCGGCCTGACAATCACGCCCTGCTCCAGTAGCGACTGATTGATGTCAGCCGCCCGTTCGCCCACATCCACAGCAATAAAGTTGCCGGCGGACGGAATGTATTCCAGACCCATTTCGTTAAAGGCAGACTCAAGCTGCTTCATCCCCACTGCATTCACTTCGCAGGAGCGCCGCAGGTAATCTTCATCGTCCAGTACAGCCGTCGCAGCCACCAAAGCCATAGAATCTACATTAAAAGGCTGACGTACTCGGTTGAGAACATTGGCAATTTCTGGAGAACTTACACTGTAGCCAGCACGCAGCGATGCCAGCCCCCACGCCTTGGAGAATGTCCTGGTAACGATCAGGTTCGGGTAGCGCTCGAGCAACGACAGACCATCCACATAGCCCTCACCCTGCAGATATTCGCAGTAGGCTTCGTCGAGAACCACCAGAACCCTGGGGGGAATACGGGCCAAAAACGACTCGATCGCCTCGGCACCATGAACCGTGCCCGTGGGGTTGTTGGGGTTGGCCACAAACACAAGCGCGGTGCGATCCGTTATCGCTTCCACCATGGCATCGAGGTCATGGCCATAGTGCCTTGCGGGTACCGACACGCCTTTGGCGCCAATCGCCTGGGTAACCAGAGGGTATACCGCAAAGGCGTACTGGGAGAATACGACTTCCGAGGCGGCATCTGCAAAGCACCGCGTGATCACTTCCAGCACATCGTTGGAACCGTTGCCAAGGGTAATCTGCGAGGGCGTCACGCCGTACCGTGCAGACAACGCCTGCTTAAGATCAAACCCATTGCCATCGGGATAGCGGCAAAGCTCGTCCAGAGCGCCCTTTACCGCCGCCAGCGCCTTTGGGCTGGGCCCAAGAGGATTCTCGTTGCTGGCCAGCTTGATGATGTTTTCGGGCTTCAGGCCCAGCTCCCTGGCCAGCTCATCAATGGGCTTGCCCGGCTGGTAGGGGGATAACGCCTGCACACCTTTGACCGCCAGACTTTGGTAATCAATCGACATTTCGACCTTCCTCAGCCATTTGCGTTTCTGTCACAGGACCCCAATAGGATAGGACCCCAGGCGCTTCAGCTCGACTGCCTCTTCATCGATCTCTGACAGCACCTTGCTGACCTGTGTATCTTCGACATGGCCTTCGAAATCGATATAGAACACATAGGCCCAGGTACCGCTGGGCGATGGGCGGGTTTCGATACGGGTAAGGCTCAGACCGTGTTTGTGGAACGGCTCCAGCAACTGATACAAGGCGCCGGGCTTGTTGCGCATTGATACCAGAATGGACGATTTATCGTTGCCACTGGCTGGCACCTCCTCGCGACCGATAATCAGGAACCGGGTGGTGTTGTCCGGTCGGTCTTCGATGCTGGCCGCCAGCATCTCCAGACCATAGAGTTCCGCCGCCATGTCCCCTGCGATCGCGGCCGTGCCCGGCTCTTCCGCTGCCCGCCTTGCGGCTTCGGCATTACTACTGACCGTGACCCGCTCGATACCGTAACGATGGGTATCCAGCCACTGCCGGCATTGGGCGAACGACTGCTGATGGGAATAGATACGGACAATGTCCTGCCCCTGGTGTTTTGGCGATACCATCAGGTGGTGATGTATCCGCAACTGTACTTCGCCGCAGATCTTCAGTGGCGAGGACATAAACATATCAAGGGTATGGTTGATCATGCCTTCCGTGGAGTTTTCCACCGGGACCACGCCATAGTGGGCCGCGCCGGATTCCACTTCACGGAACACCGCATCGATGGCGGGCAAAGGCACGCTGACCACAGAGTGTCCGAAGTGCTTGAGCGCCGCCGCCTGGGTAAAGGTGCCAATCGGCCCGAGGAAAGCGATGTGCATCGGTTTTTCCAGCGCCAGGCAAGCAGACATGATCTCCCGGAACAATCGGGCCATTTCCTCGCCGGACAACGGCCCCGGGTTGCTCTCTTTTATACGGCGCAATACCTGGGCTTCGCGTTCCGGACGGTAGAAGAACACATCCTCATCCGGGTTGGCTTCCATTTTTACGCGAGCCACTTCCTGGGCACATTCCGCACGTTTGCTGATCAGGTCCATGATCTCCTGATCCAAACGATCGATATCGTTCCTCAACTGCCCGAGACGGGCCTGCTCATCACTCATGATCAGCCCCACTCCTTCGCAAACACGGTCATGTAGTCAATCAACGCATCAACACCGGCTTCTGGCATGGCGTTGTAGACGCTGGCCCGCATGCCACCGACGGAACGGTGGCCCTTGAGATTCAGCAACCCCCTCTCGTTCGCGCCTTTCAGGAAGGCGCTATTGAGCGCGTCGTCCGCCAGGGTGAATGGTATATTCATCCACGAGCGGAAGCGCGGTGTGATCGGGTTGGCGTAGAAATCATTCTCATCAATAAAACCATACAGTTTGCTGGCCTTACGACGATTGACCTCGCCCATGGCTGTAACACCGCCCTGCTCTTTCAGCCATTTGAACACCAGGCCTGCAAGGTACCAGGAGTACGTGGCCGGCGTGTTGTACATGGAGTCATTATCCGCAATCACCCGATAATTCATCATCGTCGGCGTGATTTTTAACGCCTTGCCCAGCAGATCCTTGCGAATGATCACGACCACCAGGCCGGACGGACCGATGTTCTTCTGGGCCCCGGCGTAGATCAGGCCGAACTTCGAGACGTCCAACGGGCGTGACAACATGGTGGACGACATGTCCGCCACCAACGGCACGGAACCGCTCTCCGGCACGAAGTCGAACTCCAATCCGCCGATGGTTTCATTGGGCGTGTAATGCAGGTAAGCCGCATCGGTGCTCGTAGCCCAGCTATCCTGATCGGGAATGCTGGCAAAGCCACTCGATTCGCTGCTTGCCACGACATTGACCTGACCATATCGGCTGGCCTCGGCGATGGCTTTCTTCGACCAGATACCCGTGTTCACGTAGTCCGCAGACGTTTTGTCGCCCAACAGGTTCAGTGGAATGGTCGAGAACTGGCTGGACGCACCACCCTGCATGAAGAGTACGGCGTAATCATCTGAAACGCCGGCCAATTCCCGAAGGTCTTTCTCGGCTGTTTCGGCGATTTCCACGAACTCGTCACTGCGATGGCTCATTTCCATCACGGACATGCCGGTGCCGCGCCAATCCAGCATCTCTTCCCGTGCCTGCTGCAAAACGGGCTCCGGCAAGGTGGCCGGGCCTGCACAAAAATTATACGCCCTGCTCATCACTTCCTTCCTCACCGTCGACCTCTTCGGCATCGGTTTCGGCGATACGCTCAACGCCTACAAGGCGCTCGTCTTCCTGGCTCAGCTTGATCAGGCGAACACCCTGGGTGTTCCGGCTCAGAACCGACACTTCGTCGGTGCGGGTACGCACAAGCGTGCCCTTGTCCGAGATCAGCATCATCTCGTCGCCTTCAAACAGCTGCAACGCCGTGACCAGATTGCCGTTACGCTCGGAACACTGCATGGCAATAACGCCCTGGCTACCCCGGCTGTAGGTCGGAAACTCGTCGAAGGTAGTGCGTTTACCGTAGCCGTTTTCACTGGCCGTCAGCAGAACCGCGTCTTCCTGCGGAATGATCAGCGACACAACGTGATGCCCTTCCGGCATTCTGATGCCACGCACACCTCGGGCCGTACGGCTCATCGGACGTACCGCTTCCTCGTTGAAGCGAACGGCCTTGCCCGCCGAGGAGAACAGCATGACTTCCGCATCGCCCTTGGTGATGGCCGTACCGATCAGAGTGTCACCTTCGTCAAGCGACAGAGCAATCAGACCATTGCTGCGCGGACGGGAGAAATTCGGCAACGGCGTTTTCTTGACCACACCGGCCGACGTTGCCATCAGCACGTACTGGTCTTCCGGATAGTCGCGAACTGGCAGGAAGGTGGTAATGCGCTCCCCTTCTTCCAGCGGCAGGATATTGACCATCGGGCGACCACGGGACGCGCGGCTGGCCCGGGGAATCTCGAACACCCGCAACCAGTACACCTTGCCCCGGTTGGAGAAGCACAGAATGGTGTCGTGGGAGTTCGCTACCAGCAGTTTCTCGACGAAATCTTCGTCTTTCATGGATGTGGCGGCCTTGCCACGACCACCACGGCGCTGGGCCTGATAGTCTTCGACCGCCTGGGTCTTGGCGTAACCACCGTGGGAGATGGTCACCACCAGATCTTCCTCGTCGATCAGGTCGGCGATGGTCAGGTCTCGCTTGGAACTGGTGATTTCGGTCAGACGGGTATCGCCAAACTCGCTCACCACTGCTTCCAGTTCCTCTCGGATCACCTGCATCAGGCGGTCCGGGTCGCCCAGAATGTCCAACAGGTCGGCGATCTTCTCGAGAATGTCCTTGTACTCGTTCTGGAGCTTTTCAGTCTCAAGACCGGTCAGGCGGTGCAGGCGCAGGTCCAGGATCGCCTGGGCCTGCTCTGGCGACAGATGGTAAAGGCCGTTGCGTAGACCAAAGATCTCCGGCAGGTCGTCGGGGCGGCAAGCATCTTCACCCGCCCGCTCAAGCATCGCCAGAACATCACCCGGCGCCCACCCCTGGGCCATCAGCTTTTCTTTCGCCTCGGCTGCAGCCGGAGACGCCTTGATCAGCGCGATGATCTCATCGATGTTTGCCAGTGCGACCGTGAGGCCTTCCAGGATATGGCCACGCTCGCGGGCTTTACGCAGTTCGTAAATGGTACGGCGGGTAACCACTTCACGGCGATGCCGGACAAACGCGTCCAGCATTTCCTTGAGGTTAAGGATTTTCGGCTCGCCGTTGATCAGGGCGACCATGTTGATGCCGAAAACCGTCTGCAACTGAGTCTGGGCAAAGAGGTTATTAATGACCACATCGGGGTTTTCACCACGACGCAGCTCAATCACTACCCGGATACCTTCCTTGTTGGACTCGTCCCGCAGCTCGGAGATGCCCTCCAGTCGCTTCTCTTTTACCAGCTCCGCAATTTTCTCGATCAACCGGGCTTTGTTCAGCTGGTATGGCAGCTCGGTAATAATGATGGCGTCGCGGTTGGTTTTCTTGTCGTGCTCGATTTCGTGGCGGGCACGGATATAGATACGCCCACGACCGGTGCGGTAGGCCTCAACAATGCCAGCGCGACCATTAATGATGCCCTGGGTGGGGAAGTCCGGCCCCGGAATATGCTCCATCAGGTCGTCGATGGTCATATCCGGATTATCAATCAATGCCAGACAGCCGTTCACAATTTCCGTCAGGTTATGGGGCGGAATATTGGTGGCCATACCCACGGCAATGCCTGAGGAACCGTTTACCAGCAGGTTGGGAATCCGCGTGGGCAGTACGTCCGGAATCTGTTCGGTGCCATCGTAGTTGGCCACGAAATCCACGGTTTCCTTGTCCAGATCCGCCAGCAGGGAGTGGGCAATCTTCTCCATGCGGATCTCGGTATAACGCATGGCAGCCGCGTTGTCGCCGTCGATGGAACCAAAGTTACCCTGACCATCCACCAGCGGGTACCGCAGGGAAAACGGCTGGGCCATACGAACAATGGTGTCGTAAACGGCCGAGTCACCGTGAGGGTGGTACTTACCGATGACGTCACCCACCACACGGGCGGATTTCTTGTAGGCCTTGTTCCAGTCGTTGTTGAGTTCGGACATGGCGAACAGCACGCGGCGATGCACCGGCTTAAGGCCGTCGCGCACGTCTGGAAGTGCCCGCCCGACGATGACGCTCATGGCGTAATCGAGATAGGACTGTTTGAGCTCGTCTTCAATATTTACCGGCAGGATCTCTTTGGCTAACTCACCCATCGAGAAAGGTTCCTTTGCATTTGCTGGAAGTCGTTTCAGGGCCCTTCAAAGCGCCCCATAGTTATTCTTTAACAAGCGGCCAATACTACCACATTCAACCCCTTAGCGGGGGATATGGCGGTGGCCGTCAGTCAAAAACCACAGTCTTGTTTTCGTAGGTAATCACACGATCTTCGATGTGTGCCCGCAAGCCCCGTGACAGCACGTTCTTTTCCACATCCTTGCCAAGCCGAACCATGTCTTCAATGGAATCACTGTGGCTGATGCGAACGACGTCCTGCTCGATAATGGGGCCTTCGTCCAGATCCTGAGTCACGTAGTGGCAGGTGGCGCCAATCAGCTTCACACCCCGGCTATAGGCCTGATGGTATGGGCGCGCGCCTGCGAACGACGGCAGGAAACTGTGATGAATATTGATCACCTTGCCTGGGTACTTCTCGCACAGGCTGCCCGGCAGGATTTGCATATACCGGGCCAGAACAACCACGTCGGCTTCGTAGCCTTCTATCAGACCATCCACTTCACCGAAGGCCTCGTCGCGGTTGTTCTGGTTGATCGGTATATGGTGGTAGGGTATCTCGTGCCACTCCACCATGCGCCGGAGGTCTTCATGATTGGAAATAACCGCCACAATTTCGGCATTGATCTCACGGCTGTGCCAGCGATGGAGCAGATCCGCCACGCAATGGGATTCCTTGCTGCACATCAGGATGACTTTCTTGGGCTGGGCCGAATCAGCAATGTGCCAGTTCATATTGAACTCGCGGGCAATCGGCTCAAAGGCCGTGCGGAACTGGTCCAGGCCAAAGGGGATCGAATTGGCCTTGATTTCATGCCGCATGAAGAACCACCCGGTCTGGGTGTCGGAGTGGTGGCTCGCCTCTGTAATCCAGCCATTGTAGGTCGACAGAAAGTTACTGACCTTGGCAACGATCCCCACCCGGTCCGGGCAGGAAATCACAAGACGATAGGTATGCTCCATGGAAGCCTTTCCTTAATCTGATCCGGGATCACGGGTGCGCAGGTTCACACCCTTAAAAATGACCGGCTATGATAGCTTATCTGAGCACCAGAAACGAGGCACAGAAACATGGATAGACACCCCCTACAGGTAGGTACCCGAAAAGCCGTCGCAGGCCGCTCACTGGCCGCGAGAATGATGATCGCCCTGGCGCTGCTCTTACCTCTACAGCCGGTAACTGCAGAGGCCATTCTAGAGGGAGAGCGCCACCACCCGGTTCAGGCCAGGAACGGCATGGTGGCCACCAGCCACACCCTGGCCACCGAAGTTGCGTTAAACGTGCTGAAGAACGGCGGCAATGCGATGGATGCCGCCGTTACGGCGGGATTCGCCCTGGCGGTCACCCAGCCGCGCTCGGGCAACATCGGCGGCGGCGGGTTTATGCTCTACGCTCCGGGCAACGGCGAAGCGGTTGAGGCCATCGACTATCGGGAGAAAGCACCGGCCGCTGCCACCGAAACCATGTTCCAGGACGACGATGGTAACGTGGTCGAGAATCGCAGCCGCTTCACCCACAAGGCGTCCGGCGTGCCCGGCACCGTCGCCGGCCTGGCGATGGCGCTCGAACGCCACGGTACGCTGTCGCTGGAACAGGCCCTGGCCCCGGCGATCAAACTGGCGCGGGAAGGCTTTATTGTACCCGCACGCTTCACCGAGGGCCTGGAACAGGCGCGGGAACGACTGCAGCGCTGGCCGGCGACTCTCGCAACCTTCTATAAAGAGGACGGCTCTCCGTGGCAGCCAGGTGAGCGATTTCGGCAACCAGAACTCGCCGATACCCTTCAACGCATTGCCGATCAAGGCATCGATGGCTTCTATCAGGGCAAAACCGCGCAACTCATCGTAGAGGAAATGGAACGAAACGACGGCCTGATCACACTTCAAGACCTGAAAAACTACCAGCCCAGGGTCCGCCAGCCGGTTCATGGCACCTACCGCGGCCACGACATTTATTCCATGTCACCACCCTCTTCCGGCGGCACCCACATCGTGCAGATCCTTAACCTTCTTGAGGGATACCCGCTCGGCGACTTTGGCCACAATTCCGCCGCCAGCATTCACCACATGGCCGAAGCCATGAAGCTCGCCTATGCCGACCGCGCGGAATACCTCGGAGATACTGACTTTGTGGAGGTGCCGCTAAAGGGCCTGACCAGCAAGGCCTATGCCGAAGCGTTGCGTAAAACCATTGATCCGGCCAAAGCCAGGCCGTCGACCGAGATCAGTGCCGGCAACCCTGGGGCCTATGAAAGCCCGGAAACCACCCACTTCTCCGTTGTCGACCGCTGGGGCAACGCGGTTTCCAATACTTACACCATTAATTTCAGCTACGGGTCCGGCATCACCGTTGACGGGGCGGGGTTCCTTTTGAACAACGAAATGGACGACTTCAGTGCCAAACCCGGCGAACCCAACGCCTATGGACTGATCGGTGGCGAAGCCAATAAGGTGGAACCCGGCAAGCGCATGCTGAGCTCCATGTCGCCGACCATTGTCAGGCGCGATGGTCGTAACTATATGGTTACGGGAAGCCCCGGCGGGTCCCGAATTATCACGACAACCTTGCAGGTGCTGCTGAATGTGATTGATCATGGCATGAACATTCAGTCTGCGGTGAGTGCCCCGAGGATTCACCACCAATGGTTGCCAGACGAGATCCGCATTGAACAGGGCATCAGCCCGGATACCGTGCGACTGCTGGAAGAAAAGGGGCACAAGGTGGTGACAAAAAGTGCCATGGGCGCCATCCAGAGCATACTGATCGATACTGAAGGAACCCTCTACGGCGGTGCAGACCCGCGCCGCAGCACATCCTCAGCCATGGGCTATTGAGGGGCACACAGCCCCGGGAGGCATTATGTTTTTATCCGTTCAACTGAGTTGTTACCCACTCACCGATGACTACAAGCCGCCCATTCGCGCCGTTATCGAGCGTCTTGAAAAAACAGGTCTGGAGATCCATTCGGGCCGTATGAGCACCGAAATGTTCGGTGAGTACGATGAAGTGATGCGCGTACTGTCGGACACGATGAAATGGTCGTTCGAGGAATACGGTAAAGCGGTGTTTGTGGCCAAGATCATGGAAGGTGATCGCCGGCCACGCTAATAACCAAGACTTCAAGGAAGGAGCCACGGATAGCTACCCTGCTATCCGTGGCTGACATCTAGTCCGGTGTTACTCTCAGAACACGGCCGTCAGCACTGTCGGTGAGCAGGTAAACCGCCCCTTCCGGGCCGGTTACCACATCCCGGATACGCTCATCTAGCTCACCGAACAGAGTTTCCAATTCCGTTGCCTCGCCGTCCGCCAACCGGACACGATGCACCTGCCGCGTCACCAGCCCGCCAACCAGCATATCGCCCTGCCACTGAGGAAACAGATCGCCGGTATAAACGGTCATGCCCGATGGAGCGATGGATGGCGTCCAGTGCAGCAGCGGCGCCTCAACGCCCTCACGCTCCTCGAACGGGGTTACCCGCGCGCCGGTATAATCCAGCCCATGAGTGGTGACCGGCCAACCGTAATTGGCGCCCGGGCGAATGACGTTGATCTCATCACCACCCCGGGGCCCGTGTTCATGAGCAATCAGCCGGCCCTGATCGCTGTCGTAGGCCAGCCCCTGCACATTGCGGTGACCATAGCTGTAGATTTCACCCTGGTAGGAGTCGCGCCCTGCAAAAGGGTTGTCATCCGGCACACTGCCATCCGGGTTAAGACGCACGATACTGCCTATGTGGTTTTGACGGCGCTGGGCCTGCTCACGGTAGTCAAAACCGTCTCCCAGAGTTAACACCAGCGTACCGTCCGGCAGCCATACCATCCGCCCGCCATAGTGGGCATTGCCTTTTTTGGCCGGTTGCACCCGGAATATTTCGCTCACATTCTCCAGGCCCTGCTCACCCAGTTGGCCCCTGGCCAGGCAGGTGTGATTGGCATCCATGTTGCCACAGGCATAGCTCAGGTAAATCTGTCGGCTGTCCTCGAAGTCCCTGGCGGGAAGCACATCAAACAGCCCTGCCTGGCCGGATGCGAAAACCTCCGGTACACCATCCAGCGGTTCCGGCATCAGGTCGCCGTTGGCCGTCAGCATTCGCAACCGTCCCGGCCTTTCGGTAACCAGCATTCGCCCGTCAGGCAGGAACGCCAGTGACCAGGGGTGTTCGAGGCCGCTGGCCACGGTTTCAATCGCATAGCCTGGCGCCTCATCCGCTACGGCATCAGATTCAGGCAGCGCCAGCCCGGCAACCATCAGCAACATCGCAACAGGCACTGCCGAGGCTTTGCCATTTTTACGGGGCAAACGGGAAACCAGAACGGCAAACAACAAACCAGAGAGAGCAGCCGTTACCAGCATGGCCAACAGTCCACCCATATCCCGTGTGGCAGCGATCAACGTAGGCATGGGCGCCAATGCATCCACAATCCGAAAAGTCGCCCACAGCCCGATCGCCGCGGCAAGCGGGCACAGCCACAAACGGCCTGAAGGACCAGCCAGCCGGGCCACAAGAGACGCGGCAACCTGGGAGAACAGAAAACTGAGCCCGAAAAGGATGGCGTACAAAGGCGCAAAGTTCAGCAGATCCTGAACTGTGGTTTCCAGGCGGGCTCCCATACTGACTTCAACCCCCAGGCCTTCCAGCGCCTGGAGATTGAACTGGGTTTGCACAAGGCTGCCCAGCACCGAGCCCACAATCAACGCGACGATGAACGCCAGCACCGCTCTGCCCCAGCCAACCGATGCTGCCATTACTTCTCTCCGGAAGGCTCCAGCTTGTCCTGGGTGCGCAACTCGAAGTCACTGGCATCGTGCCGCTCATGCAACTGCCTGCTCTCCTCGCCCCAGGTGCGGTTTACCATCAATCCACGCTTGACCGCCGGGCGCTCTGCGATGTCATCGGCCCAACGCACCACGTTCTTGTAGGTGTGCGCTTCCAGGAATTCTGCCGCTTCGTACACCTTGTTTTTCACCAGTGCGCCATACCAGGGCCAGATCGCCATATCTGCGATGGTGTATTCGTCACCCGCAATGTAGCGGTTATCGGCCAGTTGCCGGTCCAGCACATCCAGCTGGCGCTTCACTTCCATGGTGTAGCGGTTGATCGGGTACTCGTATTTTTCCGGTGCATAGGCGTAGAAATGGCCAAACCCACCGCCCAGGAACGGCGCACTGCCCATTTGCCAGAACAGCCAGTTCATGGTTTCCGTGCGCGCCACAATGTCCGTCGGCAGGAACTCGCCAAACTTCTCAGCGAGGTAAAGCAGGATGGAACCGGATTCAAACACGCGGACGGCCGGCGTGTGGGTGTGGTCCATCATTGCCGGGATCTTGGAGTTCGGGTTCGCGTTCACGAAACCACTGCCAAACTGCTCACCCTCGGTGATGCGGATCAGCCAGGCATCGTATTCCGCTTCCTTGATGCCCTTGGCCAACAGTTCCTCAAACATGATCGTGGCCTTCACGCCATTCGGGGTCGCCAGTGAATAGACCTGAAACGGGTGCTCCCCTACCGGTAACCCTTTCTCATGAGTGGGGCCGGCAATCGGGCGATTGATCTGCGAGAAGGCTCCGCCGCTCTCGGCATCCCATTTCCAGACTCTCGGGGGCGTGTAGGTATCATCGGTCATTCATTCTTCCTCAATTTAGTGGATCTATTGGTAACAAGGCCTCACGCGGCCAGTTCCTGGCGCATCATGTTCAGCAGTCCGCCTTCTATAACCATACGGACCTGACGCTCGCTGAGTTCATGTGTCAGTTCATAACGTTCGCCGTTACGGGTGTTTTTCGCAACAATGCTGTCCCCGGCTTTTAAAGCTTCAACCAGCCCCTCAATCGATAATTCATCGCCCTGCTCGATACTATCGAAGTTCTCCGGAGTGACAAAGCTCAAAGGCAACACACCAAAGCTGGACAGGTTCTGCCAGTGTATGCGCGAGTAACTCTTGGCAATCACTGCTCGCACGCCCAGATAACGGGGAGCCAGCGCCGCATGTTCACGGCTTGACCCCTGGCCGTAGTTGTCACCGCCAACGATCAGAGAGCCCGTGTCCTGATGCTGTTTTGCCCGTTCCGGATAGGTTGGGTCCAGCCGGGTATAAGTAAACTCACTGATGGCAGGAATGTTACTGCGAAACGGCAGTATCCGGGAGCCGGCAGGCAGGATGTCGTCGGTGGAAACATCGTCACCAACCTTGAGCAGAACCGGCGCCTTCAACGAGTCAGGCAGCGCCTCAAATGTCGGCAGGGCGCTGATGTTTGGCCCCTTCTCCACCACGGTCAGTTCCGGGTGTTTCGCCGGCGGGCGGATATTGCGATCATCGACATAAAAGGTGCTGCGCTCGTCGAACACAGGATAGTTCATGTCGAGATCACGTGGGTCAGTAATCACGCCGGTCAAGGCAGAGGCCGTGGCTGTTTCGGGGCTACACAGACAGACCTTGTCTTCAGAGGTACCCGAACGGCCGGCAAAATTCCGCGGAACAGTGCGCAGGCTGATCTGATCCGTTGCCGGTGCCTGCCCCATGCCAATGCAGCCATTGCAGCCGGTCTGGTGCAGGCGCGCCCCAGCGCTGAGCAGATCGGTAAGATGACCCATTTCAACCAGGTTTTCCAGAACCTGACGCGATGTGGGGTTGATATCGAAAGATACTCCCTCGCGAACCTGGCGGCCTTTGACCATCATCGCAGGAACTGCAAAATCCCTCAGGCCAGGATTCGCAGAGGACCCAATGTAGGCCTGGTAGATGGGCTCGCCAGCCACTTCCCTCACCGGAAACACCTTCCCTGGACTGCTGGGAAGTGCAATCAACGGCTCCAGTTTTCCCAGATCAATCTCGTCATGCAGGTCGTAGGTGGCGCCGCGGTCGGCTTCCAGCCTCTGGAAATCGTCTGCCCGCTGTTGCTGCCTGAGAAAATCCCGCACCGCATCGTCCGCCGGGAACACCGTAGCGGTGTGTCCCATCTCCTGCCCCATGTTCGCGATCACATGGCGGTCCATCGCGGACAGCCCTTTCAGGCCTGGCCCGTAATACTCGATAATGTTCCCGGCACCGCCCTTCACCCCGTGGCGGCGAAGCATTTCTAGGATGACATCCTTGGCGCTCACCCAATCCGGCAATTTCCCGGTCAGCTTCACGCCCATGACCTTGGGCATGTTGAGATAAAACGGCTCTCCACACATAGCCATGGCGACAGCCAGACCGCCAGCCCCCATTGCCAGCATTCCCAGCGAACCGGCAGCGCAGGTATGGCTGTCGGAGCCAAGAAGGGTCTTGCCAGGTTTCCCAAAGCGTTCCATGTGCACCGGATGGCTGACGCCGGACCCGGCCGGGCTGAACCACAGGCCGAACCGCTCGCAGGCACTGCGCAGAAACAGGTGATCGTCAGGGTTGCGGTTGTCGGTCTGCAGCAGGTTGTGGTCAACGTACTGCGCGGACAATTCAGTTTTGACCTGGCCAAGCCCCATGGCCTCCAGCTCGAGCATAACCAGGGTACCGGTTGCATCCTGGGTCAGCGTTTGATCGATGTTCAGCCCGATTTCCTCGCCGGCCTTCATCGTTCCCGACACCAGGTGTGACTCGATCAGCTTCGTGGCAACATTGCGCGGTTGATTCTTCGTCTGTTTCGTCATCGGATGACCTCCATGCGAGCCAGATTTCAGACATTCATGCCCTTCACTATAGATCCCGTTGGCCAACCCTGTCGTCAGGACTGGGGAAAACACAGCTCCTTGCTTCGAGACGTCAGGCTACTCCACTTGGGTTTGCTGGTGTTGCGTACTTTTTTCAGATAGGTGGTCACGTCGCCGAAGTGCTTTTCCGTGGCACCCATCCCGGTTGCCTCGTCCCGGTGAACACCGGACATAAACATCAGTGCCTTATATTCATCGCCTCCTTCATCAAGTGTGCCGCTGAGCATCTTCAGATGTGAGGCGCAAAAGATGTGCAGGTTGCGCTTATCGTAATCGACCTCCTGGGACCAGCTATTTAGGCTGAATACAGTCAGAACGACGAAAACGCATAGGGTTGGCTTCATGAGGCTTTTCTCCTGGGACCAACAATGGATGTAAGTGCGCTGCCACTGTAGCAGACAGATTAAGGCCCGTATGGGGAGATCAACTCCCCAGTGCTTGGGAACGTTAGCTACGCCTACAGCGGTTTGCGCTAATATAGTGATTACCTGTCGCGTTTACTGGACCAGGCCAAGCCTGAATTGGAATCAGGGTCATAATAACAAGGGGGACTGCCATGAAACGAATTGCTCTCGCATCTGCCATCGGTATCGTTGCCTTCACGGCCAGTGTTTCTTTTTGGCTGAGCCAGAAGGCCCCCTCTGTCGATACCGCAAAATCCATCAGCAACCCGCAAGCTACCCAGGCACTGACTCAAGAGCCGCAATCGACCAGCCAGAATCAGAGCAGCGGGCTCACAGCCGAGCAACAGGCTTTACTGGAAAACCCGGAAACGCTGAAACTGGCCAATCGGCTCGACTTTGAGGAAGAACTGCACACCTTCTTTGCGAAAGCCGATGGCCTGTCTTCGGAAGAGCGCGCGGCGGAGGCAGCGATGCTGGAACAGCGCCTGGCCGACTACCAACGCAAGGGACAGGTCAGCGCAGCAGAGAGCCTGATGGTCCGCATTGCCATGACGAAACTCACCATCGAAGACGAAGCCGCTCAAAAACAGGCCCTGCAAGGCCTGATTGACCGGCAGAATGCCGCTGCGCAGGCACGCAAAGAAGAATGGCTGGCCAAACCCAGGCCGGAGTTTGAAGCCTATAAGCAGCAGGAAAAACAGATCGTGAAAGAGGTAATGGCAATGGACAAAGTGCCTGCAGGAATGACCCGCAACGAATACTTACGCCAGCGATTACTGGAAGCCCGTGTGGCCGCCAACAAAAATGGCGATGCGCCTCAATAGCGCATCACCATCCCTATCGGCAAGTTCCCCGATTCCGAAGAACCTGATACCCAATGTTCTACAGAAGCTGATCAAGTGCCCAATAGAGCGGATTGAACGGCTTGTTGTAGTCAGCCTGCTGATCGGTTTCAGAGGCCTGCATGACTGCACCGCTTCCGTTCAACACATTGGCCACAAAGTCGTCGAGCTCCAGTCCCGCTTCCTGAATGTCTGAGTTGGCAAACTCGATGATGGTGGTGCAGTGGCTCTCGTTCACATCGCGGAACCATGGCAGGTAGTACCCAAAATTATTCAGGTTGGACAGGGTACCCTTCAGGCGCTCTGTATCCGTATACCAGCGTTCGTGGATCAACGCCTCCTTGGTAGCCTGATCCGGCGCATTTTCGATTTCCGGATAGAAACGCTCATAGGAATATGAGGAGTAATTCAGATCCTGCCAGAAGTGTGTATGCCCCATCCGATCATTCGGCAGCTCTGCAGAAAGGGCCGTATACAATGAGCCGAGATCATTCAGGTTCATCAGTGGAAGCCCGTCGCTGAGGTATTCCAACGGACCGTCGGGCTGGTCCAGCCCCCAGGCGTTACGGATAAACGACTGCAGCAACACCGACGGATATATGTCCGGGTCCGAACCTGTTGGCGCACTGAAGGCCGGCCCGGAATCGTTGATCATGTACCCCCGGTTCGGCTCCATATCACGGCGGGTCGGATGGTAGTTGGTCAAACTGCCCAGGCCGCCGGCACTGCATCCGGTCGTTAGCAACTGCTTCGGCCGCTGCAGATTATCCTTCACCCACGAAATGGCTGCGCGGGTGTTGCGAAGACCATTGTGATGCCAGATCAATGGCTCAGCTTCACCCTCCGGGTCCTCGTACACAGCCACTCTGTCACCGGAGTAGACATCGCCCGTGCAGTACGGAATATAAACCATGTTCCAGTTCTGGGTCTTGACCGAGGTCAGTGGATTCAAGCGCACTACAAACGGGCTGACCAGGCTGGCGCTCGGGTTCGTCAGGCTCATATAGTCATCCGGGATGCCATCCGGATTGCGAGCTCCCCGGATACCCGTCTGGCCCGAGCAACTTTCATAGTCCCAGCAAGCACCGCCCCCCTCCAGATAGATAATGGTATTACTGGTATTCGGCACGCGGTTCACAAAAAATTTGTACTCAGAGCCGTTACCACACACAGCGCCGGTTTCAGGTGCCAGGGGAATGGTTTGCCAGGCGTAATAGTTGCCCGGCGAAAAGCCATCGTTGAAACCCGGCGGGTTAGCCAGTAGCGGATAGTCACCCTGACGCTGGGCCGCCGTAACGGGGTTGTCAGCTGCTGGTGGACTGACAAGGTTCCCCAGCGTTCGCCAGAAACCGTAATCCCCCAGTTCGGCCATTGCCGGCCCTGTTACACCCAATAGAATAAGAACAGCTAGCAGTTGGTTCTTTATGCTGGTTTTCACAGGCATTCCTCCTTGATTGTTGTTATCGGGGCGCAGGCGATAATCAAGCTCAGCCCCTGAATCGAAACTAGACGTGACATACTGTCATTTCAATAAATGCCCGTAGAACCATTTGTCCTAAAAAATGGTCGGTAATAGCGTTATTGAAAAATGTAAAGGAAATGACTGAATTGGAGAGAACTACCCACTCTACTGCCTACTTAATATTGGCCCAATGGGACTAAGAGCACTTTCATCACGACATAAAACATAACAATTTGGCACTATTTAGAAACTAACTTTCTAAATTAAAATAGATATTTAGATCAACACTTGGCAGGCAGGGTTTAACACCAGGCGACTGTGGTTCGCTTTATTCAGCGATTACATTAAGGGAATATTTGATGCTGGAAAGCAGTTACAACGAGGTTTTAGTCGCCTGCTCTATTATCATTGCCGTCCTTGCGTCCTATACGGCCCTGAATATGGCCAGCCGTGTAACCAGCGCATCCGGTCGCCCGGCCGTCCTGTGGCTGATTGGCGGCTCCATCGCGATGGGCTTTGGCATCTGGTCCATGCACTTTATCGGCATGCTCGCCTTTCGCCTTCCCATCGAACTAGGCTACGACGTTCCCCTCACCCTGCTTTCATTAGTCATCGCCATTGCTTGTTCTGCCTTCGCTCTTTACCTGGTCTGTCAGGACACGCTGCCCTGGGGCCGGTTGGTGTCGGGCGGTTTACTGATGGGCCTGGGCGTAGCCAGCATGCACTACATCGGTATGGAAGCATTGCTCATGCATCCGTACATTTTTTATGTACCCTGGCTGGTTGGGCTATCCATTGTTATCGCCATTGTCGCGTCCACAGCCGCCCTTTGGCTGGCGTTTCGACTGCGAGAGGAAAGCAAGCGCGTGACCCTGACCCAGAATTCTTAACCGTTTAAAACTGGAAAATCCGGCATGATAG
>CAJXOQ010000069.1 GCA_913057975.1 uncultured Marinobacter sp. | reverse complement strand
CTCCTTAAAGCCCGAGAATCATTTTCGACACGATGTTCTTCTGGATCTCGTTGGATCCGCCGAAGATCGACAGCTTGCGGTTGTTGAAGTACTGGGCCGACAGTGGAGCTGCATCTTTATCCGACAGGAAGTCGCCCTCGTAATCCATATCCATCTCCTCTTCGAGGAGCGGCAGGGCATAGGGCCCGATCGCGCGGCGGGCGAGATCATTGATGGACTGGCGGATCTCGGTGCCTTTTACTTTCAGCATGGAACTTTCTGCACCCGGCACACCGCCCCCTTCAACAGAGGCAATAATCCGCAGGTTGCTGATGGTGGCTGCCGTGAGGTCGATTTCCACTTTGGCGATGCGCTGGCTGAATGACGGATCCTCAAGCAGCGGTCGCCCATTTTTCAGGCGGCGTGATGCCAGGTTCTTCAGGTTCGACAGTGCTGCCTTGGACATGCCGATACCGGCCAGGCCGGTACGCTCGTAGGTCAGAAGATACTTGGCGTAGGTCCAGCCTTTATCCTCTTCGCCCACCAGGTTCTCCACCGGCACCTTCACGTCCTCGAAAAACACTTCGTTGACTTCGTGCTCGCCATCCAGGGTGATGATGGGGCGCACGGTAATGCCGGGTGTGTTCATGTCGATGAGCAGGAAGGAAATGCCTTCCTGGTTCTTGACCTCGGTGTTGGTACGCACGAGGCAGAAGATCATGTTGGCGTGCTGGCCCAGGGTGGTCCAGGTTTTCTGGCCGTTAACAATGTAATGGTCGCCATCACGCACAGCACGGGTTTTAAGAGACGCCAGGTCAGAGCCCGCGCCGGGTTCGGAATACCCCTGGCACCACCAGTCCTCGCCGCTGAGGATGCGCGGCAGGTACGTCTGTTTCTGTTCCTCGCTGCCGAACTTGATGATCACCGGCGCCACCATATTCACCCCGAACGGGATGGAGCGGGGAACGCCGTAACGGCAGGACTCTTCGTCCCAGATGTGCTTCTGCACCGGCGTCCACTCTACACCGCCGTACTCTTCCGGCCAGTGGGTCGCGTACCAGCCCTGCTCGCAAAGGATTTTCTGCCAGCGCTGATGGTCCTCTTTGGACAGGCGGCGGAATCCTTTCACTTTGGCGGCGATGTCGGCCGGCAGCTTTTCATCCAGGAACGCACGCACTTCGTCACGGAAGGCGAGTTCCTCGGCGGTGTAGTTCATGTTCATCGAATCAACCTCGTAAATGCATTACAGCGAAAATATATACCGCATAGCAGAATTACTCAATGATCTTTTATGGATTGCGTTCCTGTCAATGATAATGAAACAAGAAAACACAGAGTAACTACAACTCGCACCAAAATTTGATTTCACTGCCTTGTTGGTTCCAAAGGCACCGTTCTGCAGTGGGACTTTTCTATGTCCACAAAAAAGCAGAGCCGAGGCTCTGCTTTTTGAACGATGGGCGGCAGGTTCAGCTAAAGGCCTGAATCCCCGTCTGTCCCCGGCCAAGAATCAGGGCGTGGACATCGTGAGTACCTTCATAGGTATTCACCGCTTCCAGGTTCATCACGTGGCGGATGACATGGTATTCGTCCGAGATACCATTGCCGCCGTGCATGTCACGGGCTACCCGTGCGATGTCCAGGGCCTTGCCGCAGTTGTTGCGCTTGAGCATGGAGATGGCGTCTGTCGAGTAGTTGCCGGCGTCTATCATACGGCCCAGTTGCAAGGCACCCTGAAGGCCCAGGGTGATTTCGGTCTGCATATCCGCCAGCTTTTTCTGAATCAGCTGGTTAGCCGCCAGCGGCTTGCCAAACTGCTTGCGCTCGAGGGTGTAATTGAGTGCTGCATGCCAGCAGAACTCGGCGGCGCCCACGGAGCCCCAACTGATGCCGAAACGGGCCTTGTTCAGGCAACTGAACGGCCCTTTCAGGCCTTCTACGTCGAGCTTGTTCTCGTCCGGCACAAAGACCTCGTCCATAAAGATGGAACCGGTCTCGGAAGCGCGCAGGGAAAACTTGCCGTCAATCTTCGGCGTGTCCAGACCCTTGGCGCCTTCACGTTCGATGACGAAACCGGTGATTTTGCCCTCCAGTTTGGCCCAGACCACGCAAACATCGGCAATGGGTGAGTTGGTGATCCAGGTCTTGGAACCACTGACCAGATAGCCGCCGTCGACTTTCTTGGCGCGGGTTTCCATGTTGCCCGGGTCAGACCCGTGGTTGGGCTCGGTCAGGCCAAAGCAGCCTACCTTTTCGCCAGATGCCAGTTGGGGCAGGATGCGTTTTTTCAGAGCTTCCTGGCCAAAGGCGTGAATCGGGTGAATAACCAGGGACGACTGGACACTCAGTGCTGAGCGGTACGCGGAGTCCACCCGTTCCACTTCACGGGCGATCAGGCCATAGCACACGTGGTTCAGGCCGGGGCCGCCGTATTCTTCCGGCAGGGTGGCGCCGAGCATGCCCAGCTCGCCCATGTCGGTAAAAATGGAACGGTCGAACTTCTCATGCCGGTTCGCTTCGGTAATGCCAGGCATCAGACGCTGATCGCAGAACGAACGAATGCTGTCCCGAACCTGGCGCTCGGTTTCATCCAGTTGTTTATCGAATTGCAGCAGGTCATCCCAAGGTGCAGAAGCCATGGTATGTCTCCTCAAAAAATTAGTCGGTTGCTCTTTCCATTGTGATCTTCCGTTTGTAACGAGGGAAGGGTTGGGCTTGTCATGTCATTAATGTTGATATAGTTTCGTATAGCGGAACTAAGTTTTGTATATTGACTGTTGAAGACTAATCCGGGGCTGTTTGAAATGCAACCGATACCATCAACGAAGGGCAGCAATCTGCTATGAGCCGTTTTCTGGTTCCTGCTGCGGTTTTTCTGGAACTTCTGGCGCTTTGCCTTTCCAGCATAACGCTAAGTACCTTTGCGGGTGTGTTGTTTGTGCTTTATTTCTTGATAGCGCTGAGGCGGCTGCAATCGTATTCCCGTTACCTGTTCATGATCTCGCTGGTTGTAATCGGTTATCTGGGTTTCATCCGGCAACTGGCAGCCGAGGATCTGATTCGTGCCGCGTCTAACGCTGCTTTTTATGCGTCGTTCCTGGGAAGCCTGGGGATGATGCAATGCCTGGTTCGCCGGCTCGAGGTGCTGCAGCGTATACACGATGTGCTGCTAGGTGGTCGCCCGGCGTTGCTGTATCCGAAATACGCGGTGGTGAGTTGTGGCATTGCGTCAGTGCTGAACTTCGGCGTGATGAACCTGCTTTGTGGCACGCTGTCGGACACCCTGCGGCAGCGGGGTATTACCGGGGCTTCGCGGGTGCGCTGGTTGCGCAGTGTGCTGATCAGTACATTGCGAGGATTTGCGCTGGTGCCGCTGGTTGCGCCAACCAGTGTTGCTGTCGCCATTATTACCCGTGAAGTACCCTCCCTGAGCTGGTCGGGCCTGCTGCCCTATGGCATTGGCAGTGCGGTATTGCTGGTTCTGGTGGGATGGGGGCTGGAGCATAAGCGTTTTCGTAGGGTCAGCGTTGAGCGCGAACCGCTGGAAGCCTGGCCGGCCGGAAGTGGGCGGCTAGTATTGCTGGTATTGGTTATCTTTACGTCGATGGGACTGCTGGTGCAGTTAACGGAACTGAAGGTGTCGGTGGCCGCCATGCTGACGGTGCCGGTGGCCACCCTTCTTTATATGTTCTGGCACGATCGCTCGCCAGCTATGGCGATACGGGAAGCCACTGACAATATGCTCGGTATGAGCAACGAGATGTCTATCTTCGCAGGTTCCGCCGGGTTGGGCGTGGCGTTGGTTTCGGTGATTCCGGCGGATGCCCTGGCAGGCATGGCCACTGGTGAACTGGGAGTATTTTTACTGGCAGTGTGTGGGTTACTAATGATGCCGATGCTCTCAGCCATCGGCATCATCCCGATTACTGTGCTGAGTGTTCAGGCGGGGTTGATGCCACAATTGGTCGCCGAGGGTGTGAACCCCCTGCCGATTGCGGTCGCCCTGGTGATTGGTTTCTCTCTGGCCATGATGCTGTCGCCGTTCGGCCCGGCTGTCATGTTGCTGTCACGATTCGGGCAGGTGTCACGCTGGCTGGTGGCGTTTGGCTGGAACGGCGCTTTTGTCCTGCTCTCCATTCCGCTGTTATTGCTGATGCTGTGGGGGATGTTTGTGATGGCGCCGGCCACGAGCTGATTGATGCATACAATGAGCGGCGCCACTGTTCAGTGGTTCAGTAGCCCCGGCTGGGGTCCACGATGCCGGAAATCGGCTGACCATTATAGTGTGCCTGGATCTTACCGGTGATCTGCTCCAGGGTGGCCTCCCTCAGGGTGCGAGCCGAAATGTGTGGCGTAATGGTGATCTCCGGTCGCTGCCAGAAGGGGTGATCCGCGGGCAGGGGTTCCTGGCGAAACACATCCAGGGAGGCCCGGGCGACATGGCCGTCTTCTATGGCTTTAATCAGGTCCTCTTCCACCAGGTGTTCTCCCCGGCCCACGTTAATCACCACGGCATCGGGCATGAGTTGGCTAAGGTGCTGGTGGTTGAGAATGTCCCGGGTTTCGTCGGTCAATGGCAGAGTGTTTACCAGAACGCGGGTTGATTGCAGAAAATCGGTCAGGTTTTCGGTGCCGGAAAAGGTCGAGACGCCCTCCAGATCGTGCTTGCTGCGGGCCCAGCCATTGACCCGGTAATCCAGGCTGGCGAGGGTGCGCGCCACCCGCTTACCAATGTGGCCAAGGCCCATGACGCCTACTGGCCAATCGCTGCGCTTGATTGGGCGATGAATTTTCCAGGTACCCTGGCGCTGCTGCTCGCGGTAGGTTTCCATGCCCCGGTTGGCTTCCAGCAGCTGGTGCAACACGTATTCCGCCATCTGCGCCGACATGCCGGCATCTTCCAGGCGCACGATGGGCAGTTGGGGCGGAAGATTGGGTACGGCCAGCAACCCATCGATGCCCGCCCCGAGGTTAAACACGGCTTTAAGCTTTTTCTCGCGCTCAAACAGGTGTTCCGGTGGTTGCCAGACAATGGCGTAATCGGCATCGACCACCGGACCGTTGGCGTCCCAAACGTGAATCTCGGCTTCCGGAAGCAGTTCCTTGATAGGAACGGTCCAGCGCTCCGGTTTGGGGTCTCCTGCTACAAATAGAACTTTCATGTGCTCTCCGGGGTTGTCAGCGACTTTGAACTCGGTTATTAAGTTTCACATTGCAGAATAATATACCGCAGATGGCCCGTAAACCTGGGGTTGTGTATCGCAATATTGGAAGAGAATTGAAACATAAAGGAAGAGTGTTTCATATTTGGCACGACTTTTGATAATGGTTTCTGGTACTTGATATCTGCAGCGATTAAAATACCGCATCTTTTCTTACTATCCGAACATAGCCCCGGTAGTCCGGGCACAGCGGATCAGGCGCAGCTGTTGGAGGACGCCCGTTTATGACAAAAGCACAAGCCACCCCGCCGGAACTCCTGGCAGCATCCGGTGATGGCGAACCGGTAAAGCCTGAAAAAGATCGTAAATTTGTAGAGGCACTTTCCCGTGGTCTCGACGTGCTTCGTGCCTTTAGCCAGGGCTCGGTGATTCTGGGGAATCAGGACATTGCGCGCCTGACCGGGCTGCCGAAACCCACTGTTTCGCGCATGACCTATACCCTGACCAAGCTGGGTTACCTCAGCTATAACGCCCAGTTGGAAAAATACCAGCTCAGCTCCGGTGTATTGGCACTTGGTTACGCCTACGTTTCCAACCTTAAAGTGCGCCAGTTGGCCAAGCCTTACATGGACGAATTTGCCCGTCAGACCAACATGTCCGTAGGCCTGACTTGCCGCGATCGTCTGCACATGATCTATGTAGAAAATCGCCTGCCGCCGGAAGCATCGCTGCTGCGTATGGACATCGGTTTGAAACTACCCATGGCCACCACATCGGCCGGCCGAGCCTACTATTGCGCGATTTCAGATAAAGGCCGCAAGGTCATCACGGACGCCATGGAAGCCAAATATGGCGATGCCTGGCCGGAGAAGCAGGAGGGCCTCGAACGCTCGATGGAGGACTACAAGACGTATGGCTTCTGCCTGTCGCTCGGCGAGTGGGATCGCAACATCAACTCTGCGGGTGTGCCCATTCATCTGCAGGACGGCACCATTATGGCGCTGACTTGTGCGGCGCCTTCCTATCTGATTTCCGGGGAAAAGCTGCGGGAATCCATTGCTCATCAACTGGCGATGCTGGCCAGCGATATCGAATCGCTTGGTGTTTAACCGGGTACTGGTGAAGAAGCTGGCCTTGAAGTAAGAACCCCAGAATTCGTTCTGGGGTTTTTTTACGCCTGCATTTTAGTTCATGGTTGAAACCTGCCTAAAACTTGTATTAAATCGTGACTATGTTTCGCTTGTTAAAACTATATTCCATAGATGGCTAGGAGAGATTATGTCTGAGGTCGTGACTTATAACCGGGAAGGCTCCATTGGCGTGATCACCGTGAACTATCCGCCGGTGAACGCCCTCAGCCATGCGGTTCGTTCCGGCCTGGTGGCTGCGTTGGAGCAGGGCCAGAAAGACGTCGAGGCCAAGGTACTGTTGCTGGTGTGTGAAGGCCGCACTTTTATTGCCGGGGCCGACATTCGTGAATTCGGCAAGCCCATGCAGGACCCGGGGCTGCCGTCCGTTGTTGACCAGTATGAGAGCAGCAACAAGCCAATTGTTGCGGCTGTTCACGGCACTGCGCTGGGCGGTGGCCTGGAAACCGCATTGGGTTGTCATTACCGGGTGGCCTTGAGCAGTGCCAAGGTGGGGCTACCGGAAGTGAAGTTGGGCCTGTTGCCGGGAGCCGGGGGCACCCAGCGCCTGCCGCGCCTGACGGGTGCCCAAAAGGCCCTGGAAATGATTACCACCGGCGAATTCGTGGGCGCTAACGACGCTTTGGCCCTGGGCATTGTTGATGCGGTTGAGGACGGCAGCGATATCAAGGCTGCAGGCCTGGCATACGCACAGAAAATTGCGGACGAAGGCAAGCCGGTCCGTCGCGTAAGGGACCTGACCGATAAGTTGCAGGCCGACAAGGGTAGCGATGTTTTCGAACAGTTCCGCGCCGGCTTGCAGAAAAAAGCGCGCGGCCTGTTTTCCCCGTTCAAGTGTGTAGATGCGGTGGAAGCCGCTTTCAGCCTGCCGTTCGAGGATGGCGTGAAGCGAGAGCGTGAACTGTTTATGGAGTGCATGGAGTCGCCCCAGCGTGCCGGGCTGGTTCACTCTTTCTTTGCTGAGCGGGAAGTCTCGAAGGTGAAGGGTTTGTCCAAGGACACGCCGGTTCGGGATATTCGCACCGTAGGGGTGATTGGTGCCGGCACCATGGGCGGTGGCATCGCCATGAACTTCGCCAACGCCGGGATTCCCGTGACCATCGCCGAGGTCAAGCAGGAGGCGCTGGACAAGGGCCTGGCAGTGATTCGCCGGAACTACGAGAACACCGCGAAGAAAGGCCGTATCACCCAGGCCCAGGTTGAGGAGCGCATGAGCCTGATCAGCGGCACACTGACCTATGACGATTTCAGCGATGTGGATCTGGTGATCGAGGCGGTGTTTGAAAGCATGGACCTGAAGAGAAAGATCTTCGGTCAGTTGGACGACGCCTGCAAAGCGGGTGCGATTCTGGCGTCCAACACCTCCACCCTCAGTATTGATGACATTGCGGCGGCAACGAAGCGCCCGCAGGACGTGATCGGCCTGCATTTCTTCAGCCCCGCCAACGTGATGAAGCTGCTGGAAATTGTACGCGGCGAAAAAACCTCTGATGAGGTCAAGGCCACCGCCATGGCGCTGGCGAAGAAGATTCGCAAGGTCGGGGTCATGGTGGGTAACTGCTATGGCTTCGTCGGCAATCGCATGCTGCACAAGCGGGGCGCTGAGGCCATGGCGCTGGTCAACGAAGGTGCGAGCCCGCAACAGGTGGACAAGGTACTGACCGATCTGGGCTTCCCCATGGGGCAGTTTGCGATGTCGGACCTGGCCGGTATCGATATTGGATACAGCATCCGTCAGGAGCGCCGCAAGGCAGGTGAGGACGTGCCGGCGAGCTGGATGGATAAGCTGGCGGAGCAGGGGCGCCTTGGCCAGAAGACCCAGGCGGGCGTGTACAGATACGAAGAGGGTAACCGCAAGCCGATTCCCGATCCGGAAGTGGACCGGGTTATTGCCGAATTCCGTCAGGAGCAGGGTATCAAGTCCCGCGAGATCACCGACCAGGAAATTCTGGAGCGGTGCATGTACGTGATGGTCAATGAGGGTGCCAAGATTCTGGAAGAGGGCATTGCGGACCGGTCCCTGGATATCGACATTACCTGGATCTATGGCTATGGCTTCCCGGCCTATCGGGGTGGGCCGATGTTCTGGGCTGATCAGATTGGTCTGGACAACATACTTGGCACCGTTGAACAGTTCTACGATGACCTGGGGGGCGAGCAGTGGAAGCCAGCAGCCCTGTTGCAAAAACTGGTCAGTGAAGGGCGCCGGTTTGGGGATCTCTAAAAGCCTGGCCTGCTGGTTTTGGGGCTGATCCCGAGGTTTGAGCCACCTACACGTTTACGAAGGAGTTTGTTATGTCTGATGCCGTTATTGTTTCCACTGCCCGTACCGGTCTTGGTAAATCCTACCGTGGCGCACTGAACAACACCCACAGCGTGGATCTGGCTGGTCACGTTATTCAGCACGCTGTTGAGCGTGCGGGTATTGATCCGGCCATCGTGGAAGATGTGATCCTCGGTGCTACGTTCCATGAAGGCGCGCAGGGCAAGAACATCGCTCGGCTGGCGGCGATTCGTGCCGGTTTGCCGGTGACGACGGCTGGGCTTTCGATCAACCGTTTCTGCAGTTCCGGTCTTCAGTCCATCGCCATTGCTGCCCAGCGGGTGGTGTCGGAGAAGGTACCGGCCATGGTGGCGGGTGGCGTCGAATCCATTTCCATGGTGCAGAACGAGAAGCTCAACAGCTTCCACGCTACTAACGACTGGCTGATGAAGAACAAGCCCGAGCTGTATCTGGCGATGATCGAAACCGCCGACATTGTGGCCCAGCGTTATGGCATTAGCCGTGAAGCCCAGGATGAGTACGCGCTGATTTCCCAGCAGCGCACTGCGGCGGCCCAGGATGCGGGCAGGTTTGATGATGAAATTGTGCCTTTCGACGCCACCATGATGGTGAAGGACAAGGAAACCGGTGACATCAGCTCTAAGGACGTCACCCTGACCCGTGACGAGTGCAACCGCCCCAACACCACGCTGGAAGGCCTCCAGGGCCTGAATCCGGTGCGCGGAGACAATCAGTTCGTCACTGCCGGTAACGCGTCCCAGCTGTCTGACGGTGCGTCCGTATGTACCGTGATGAACAGCACCTATGCCGAGAAAAACAACATCGAGCCGATGGGTATCTTCCGTGGTTTTGCCGTGGCAGGCTGCGAGCCGGATGAGATGGGTATTGGCCCGGTTTTCGCCATTCCGCGCCTGTTGGAGCGAAATGGTCTGAAAATGGATGATATCGACCTGTGGGAACTGAACGAAGCCTTTGCGTCACAGGTGGTTTACTGTCGTGATCGTCTGGGCATTCCGATGGAAAAGTTGAACGTCAACGGCGGTTCTATCTCCATTGGCCACCCCTATGGTGTTACCGGTTCCCGCCTGGCCGGCCATGCCCTGATTGAAGGTAAGCGACGTGGTGCCCGGTACGTGGTTGTGACAATGTGCATTGGTGGTGGCCAGGGCGCGGCTGGTCTTTTCGAGGTAGTGTAAGGCGGCCGTATCGCGGAACATCATCCACATGAATTTATTCAGGAGCGGAACCATGAAAGATCTCAGCAAAAACTACATCAACGGCCAATGGCAGAACTGGAATGGTGAGACCATTGATGTTCACGAAGCGGCCACTGGCGACGTTATTGCCAGGGTTCCCGCCGCCGGTCGTGAGGAAATGGAGAAGGCCATTGCGGCTGCCAGTACGGCCTTCGAAAGCTGGTCGGAAAGCACGCTGGAAAAACGATTGCACGTGCTGGAACAGCTGCATGCCGGCTTGAAAGAACGGGCGGGTGAGATAGCCGAAACGGTATGCCGGGAAGTGGGCATGCCCATCAAACTGGCCACCGGCATTCAGGCGGGGCTGCCAGCCACCATTACCAAAAGCTACCTGAAAATGCTGCCGGAATTCACCTTTTCCGAACAGGTCGGCAACTCCGAGGTGCAGTACACGCCGGTGGGCCTGGTGGGATGCATCACCCCCTGGAACTACCCTCTGCACCAGGTCATCCTCAAGGTGGTTCCGGCCATTGCCGCCGGTTGCACGGTGGTGCTCAAGCCGTCTGAAATCGCGCCCCAGAGTGCCTATATCCTGGCGGATATTCTGGACCAGACAGACCTTCCCGAGGGTGTCTTCAATCTCGTCTGCGGCGAAGGCCATACAGTGGGCGACACGCTGATCAAGCACCCGGATGTCAACATGGTGTCGTTCACCGGCTCCACCCGCACCGGCAGCCTGATTGCCCACGCTGCCGCCGATGATTTCAAGCGCTTTGCCCTGGAGATGGGCGGCAAATCTGCATCGGTTATCCTGTCGGATGCTGACCTGGCGAAAGCGGTCAAGGGAACCGTCAACAACTGCCTGCTGAACTCAGGTCAGACCTGCACGGCGCTGACCCGCATGCTGGTTCCGGCCCAGAAGCATGACGAAGCCTGCGAGTTGGCCGCTAATGCGGTGGCGAAAATGACGCCGGGCAACCCGCTGGAAGAAACCACACGCCTGGGCCCGTTGGCTTCCGCCCAACAGCGGGACAAGGTCATCGACTTTATCAACATTGGTATCAAAGAAGGCGCCACCCTGGTTGCTGGCGGCCCGGAAGCTCCGGAAGGCTGCGACAAGGGCTACTTCGTCAAGGCCACGGTGTTCGGTAACGTCAAACCCGACAGCCGCATCGCCCAGGAGGAAATTTTCGGCCCCGTGCTGTGCGTGATCCCCTATCAGGACGAAGCCGAGGCCATCGAGATAGCCAATGGCACGGCCTATGGCCTGTCCGGCGCTGTCTGGTCGGCCGATGACGCCCACGCGAAAAAAGTGGCAGGCAAACTGCGCACCGGGCAGGTGTTCGTCAACGGTGGGGACTTCAACCCGTTGGCGCCGTTTGGCGGCTTCGGCCACTCCGGTATCGGCCGCGAATTCGGCAAATGGGGACTTGAAGAGTTTCTGGAGGTGCGGTCCCTGCAGCTTTAAGCCTGCTCGTCAGCGGGCTGGGCCCGAGGTGGTGCCCTTTTCTTCTGGGAAAAATAACTCGCTTCGCTCAGACATCTTTTTCCCGGCAGAAAAGGGCCCCACCCCGTGCCTGACGGACTTTGGCGGATATAGCTCTGTTCAGGCCGTTCCGCCAAGCATTACACGAACAGCGGTACAGGCGTCCTCCAGTTCCTCTTCACGGGGTTCGCGGCCGTTGATGATGTCGCTGTACAGGCAGGATTCGGCCAGACGCACCATGAAGTAGGACAGGCTGTTGACGTTCAGAGGCGGATTAATATGTCCGCCTGCAATCTGATCCCGAAGGGTGCGGGTGTTGGCCTCCACGGTACGGCTGTGAAGCGTGGACTGGGATGACGTCAGGATTTTGAGCGCGTACTCCGGGTCTTCGCGGATAAAACGCCGCAAAGGTTCAGAGTGCAACAGGGTGGAATTAATGTGGCGGTATACCCCGACTACAAAGTCGACGCCGTTCCCCGGTGTTGCGTTCAGCGCTTCCTGCCTCAGGGGTTCGTAGAGTGACCAGAGCACTTCCCCCAGCAGCAAATCCTTGTTGCCAACCCAGCGAAACAGGGTGGCCCTGCCAATATTCAACTCTGCAGACAGCGATGCCAGGTGAATTCGTTCACCTTTTAACCACATCCTTCGTGCACGTCGGAAGGCATCTGCTGGTGTCGCCCTTGTTGTTGTTTTTTCTGTCACTGCAACCTCGTATCGGTACTCGATTTCATTCTAACGACAAAACAGGAAGCCCGCTATGAAGACCAGAATCACCGAATTGTTTGGTATCCATCACCCGATTATCCAGGGAGGCATGCACCACGTTGGGTATGCGGAGTTGGCCTCCGCCGTTTCCAACGCCGGTGGCCTCGGTATGATCACCGGGCTGACTCAGCCTACTCCGGAAGACCTCTCCAGGGAAATTGCACGTTGTGCCGAGATGACTGATCGGCCGTTCGGCGTCAACCTCACGTTCCTGCCGTCCTTCAAGGCGCCGCCCTACCCGGATTATATCCAGGCCATTGTCGACGGTGGTGTGAAAGTGGTGGAAACGGCCGGGCGTAGTCCCGAGCAATACATGCCCCAGCTCAAAGCGGCAGGTATCAAGGTTATCCACAAATGCACGTCTGTGCGTCACGCCCTGAAGGCTGAAAAAATCGGTTGCGATGCGGTCAGCGTGGATGGCTTCGAATGTGGCGGCCATCCGGGTGAGGATGACATCCCTAACTTTATCCTGCTGCCACGCGCTGCGGAAGAACTCACCATTCCATTTGTCGCTTCAGGCGGCATGGCTGATGGCCGCAGCCTGGTGGCGGCTATGGCATTGGGCGCTGATGGCATGAATATGGGTACCCGTTTTCTGGCGACCACAGACGCTCCCATCCATGACAATGTCAAACAGGCCATTGTCGACGCGGATGAACTTCAGACCCGCCTTATTATGCGGAACCTCCGTAACACCGAGCGTGTAATGAATAACGCCGCAGTGGAAGAAATTATCCGTATCGAGAACGTGAAAGCCGGCACCGAAACCATTGACGATATCCGCCATCTGGTCACTGGCGTGAAGGGCAGGTTGGTGCTTCAGGAAGGCAAGATGGATGAGGCAGCCTGGAGTTGTGGCATGGTGGCGGGGCTGATTCACGACATTCCCAGTTGTGAGGAACTGGTTGGCCGAATTATGGACGAGGCCGACAGCATCATTCGTCAGCGCCTGCTTGGAAGCCTGGCAATGGCGTGACAGATTTGTGAAGTTTCCGCGATACACTCTTTAATTCCTCGTGATTGTGCCGTGATGGCACTGCTTCAGCATGGATGTCGAACCTGCCAATCAGGCGGGCAAACATTCTTGGAGGAGAAATCACAATGAACAAGCTCACGACAATCACAGCAATGGCCCTGTTCGGCTTGATGGCAAGCGCGACTCAGGCAGATGACATGGCGTCTGAAGATGGCATGATGAAGGATGATATGAAAGGATCAATGGAACACAACGACATGAAGAAAGACGGCATGTCGGATTCCATGGGCCACGATATGAAGAAAGACGGCATGTCCGACGATCACATGGACATGAAGGATGATGGAATGGGCATGAAAGACGACAAAGCCATGCACGACGATATGACGGACCCCGGTGTGGGCAAGGCAAGTGCCACGAACTAACCGGTGGCCATCGAAGGGCATCGGAGTCAGGAACCTATGACGCGAAACGTACTGATTGTGGAAGACAACCCCGGTATTGGTGAGCTGGTGCGAATGCACGTGGCTGACCTTGGTATGAATGCCGTTCTCTGTGACCGGGGCGATACCGGGCTGGAGCGTTTTCGCGAAGGGGGTATTGACCTTGTGGTGCTTGATCTGATGTTGCCCGGAATGGACGGTCTCTCAGTATGTCGTGAGATCCGCTCCGGCCCCGGGTATGTGCCGGTGCTGATGCTCACGGCGAAGAGCACGGAGCTGGATCGCGTATTGGGGTTGGAGATGGGGGCGGATGATTACCTCACCAAGCCCTTCAGCGTGGCTGAACTGTCGGCGCGGGTGAAGGCTCTGTTCCGGCGGGTGGACGCCATGTCGAATTCGTCGGGCGAAACGTCCGGGCCTGAAGAGTCGGGTGAGTTGGACACCGAAGGTTTGCGTATCGATCCGGCCCGGCGCCGTGTGTTCGTGTGGGAACAGGAGGTGGAATTGACAGCCCGGGAGTTCGACCTGCTCTGGCACTTTGCCAGCCACCCGGGACGTGTGTTCAGCCGGGTTCAGCTGCTGGACAAGGTCTGGGGCTATAACCACGAAGGGTACGAGCATACCGTCAATACCCACATTAACCGTCTGCGCGGGAAGATTGAGCAAGACCCGGCGCGACCGGAGTTTATCGAAACCGTCTGGGGGGTGGGCTATCGCTTCCGGGACTGAACCATGCTGAAGACACTCTACACCCGGCTGACGTTAGGTCTTTTCCTGCTCCTGTTGGCCGTTGGTCTGCTGTACACCTTTTTCAGCTTGTATTCCCTGCGGGAGTACAACGCGTCTGTTAATCAGGAGCTGCACCGGGATTTGGCGAAAGACCTGGTGGCCGACAGAAATCTGGTCAGTGAAGGGGAACTCGACCGCGGCGCCCTGAAAGAACTCTTTGCGCTGTATATGACCATCAATCCCAGCATTGAAATCTACCTGCTGGATCTGGAAGGCACCATCCTCTCTTATTCCGCCGATCCGGCGAAGATCAAGCGCAAGCAAGTCTCGCTCGAACCCATCCGCCGCCTGATGAACGATATGGACAGCTACCCGGTACTGGGCGACGACCCCCGCAGCCATGACCGGCAGAAAGTCTTTTCCGTAACGCCGGTACCGTCGATGGACAATCCGGAGGGGTATCTATACGTGGTGCTGCGCGGTGAGGAGTACGATGCCGCGGAAACCATGGCTCGGGGTGGTCACTTGGTGGAACTGAGCGCCTGGGCCCTGATCGTCAGCCTGGCGGTGGTGATGATTGCGGGGCTGGCTGTCTTCCGGCTGCTGACGCGCCGGCTGACCTTGCTGACCCGGCTGGTGGAAGATTTTGAGCACAGTGACATGAGCCACAGAGCCCTGGACAGTACCTGGCGGGACCGACGGCCGATGGTGCGCGATGAAATTGACTACCTGGGTGCCACCTTTGACGACATGGCCAGCCGCATTGCATCCCAGATCGAACTGCTGACGGAAAAAGACGCCCAGCGACGGCAACTGGTGGCCCAGGTGTCCCATGATCTGCGTACGCCCCTGGCCTCAATGCAGGGCTATATTGAAAGCCTCAAGCTCCGGCGCGACCGGCTGACAGCGGAAGAACAGGACCGCTTTCTCGACATTGCCCTCAAAGAGGGCCGACGCCTGAGCCGCCTGGTGGACGAGCTGTTTGAGCTTGCGGCCCTCGAGGCCCGGGAAAAGCAGCCCGTGCCGGAACCCTTTCCGCTGGCTGAATTGGTGCACGACGTGGTCCAGAAGCATGGACAAGAGGCCAGCACCCGGCAGTTGGAACTTGTGGTGGATGGCGATCCCGACCTCCCCCTGGCGTACGCTGACCTGGCCATGACCGAGCGGGTGCTGGATAACCTGATCGGCAATGCCATTGCATACAGTCCCTCAGAGAGCCGTATTGAAGTGGTGTTAGGGCAGGCGGACGGACTGCCGCAGGTTTACGTTCACGACAGTGGCCCGGGTATTCCGGAGCAGGACCTGCCCCACATCTTCGACCCTTTCTACCGTGGCGAATCGTCCGGCGGTTCCGGCCATGCCGGCCTGGGGCTGGCCATCGCTCGCAGAATCATGACTCTTCAGGGCGGTGATATCAGCGTTGAGAACCTGAGCTCCGGCGGCGCATCTTTCTGCATATGCTTGCCGATAGGGCCACCCAAATAGGCTGCCTGCATCCGTAATGATCTCTCCGGCGTTATACAAACGTAATAAACTGGAGAAAGTGATGTGATGAATCCCGTGCAAACTGGTCACAGTATTCAAAAGGCAAGAGGTTAAGGTTATGAAACGGTATCTGTTATTGACGTCTATCGCGGCCGCGATCGCATTGACCGGTTTCCAGGTTGGGGCCTCCAAAGGGACGGAATCACAATACGCCCCGGATGATCCAGGCTTGGCGGTTGCTACGTTCGCTGGTGGCTGCTTCTGGTGTGTGGAAGCGGCGTATGAAGAGAAAGTGCCCGGCGTTGTTGAGGCGGTGTCTGGTTATAGTGGCGGCGACGAGAACAACCCGAACTATAAACAGGTAGCTGGTGGCCGCACAGGCCATACCGAGGCGGTCCAGGTGTACTATGATCCTGATACGATCACCTACGAAGGCCTGCTCCAGGCTCTGTGGCGTACGGCCAACCCAACCGACGTGAAAGGCCAGTACGTGGACCGGGGCAAACAGTATCGGCCGGCGATTTTCTACCACAACGAAGCACAGAAGCGCGCAGCCGAGGCCTCGATAAAGGCGCTGGAAGAATCTGGCCGTTATGATCATCCGGTCAAGATTGAAGTGGTGCCTTTCGAAGCGTTCTACGACGCCGAGGAATACCATCAGGACTACTACAAGAAGAACCCGGTGCGGTACCAGTTCTACACCTTCAACTCCGGTCGCTACCAGTTTATCGAGAAAGTCTGGGGCGAGGACGAGAAAGTAGACTATGCCGAGTATCGTCCCGAGAGCAACGGTGGTTCCACGCAGGCCACTGTCAACAAAGCGTCTGGTGGCAAATCCGACATGAACCTCAGCCGGGTTGAGGCATTCAACCCGGACACGTTCACCAAGCCGGACAACAAAACGCTCAAGGCACGGTTGACTGAGGAGCAGTACGAAATCACCCAGGAGGACGGCACCGAGCCTGCGTATCAGAACGAGTATTATGATGAGAAACGGGCCGGTATCTACGTGGACATTGTGTCCGGTGAGCCGCTGTTTTCCTCACGTGACAAGTACAAGTCCAACACTGGTTGGCCCAGCTTTACCAAGCCGATCAGCTCAGACATGGTGGTGGAGAAAGAGGACAGCAGCTTCTTCATGACCCGCACCGAGATCCGTAGCCGTTATGCGGACTCCCACCTTGGGCATGTGTTCAACGACGGTCCGGCGCCAACGGGGTTGCGTTACTGCATGAACTCGGCCGCGCTCCGGTTCATCCCGTTGGAGAACATGGAGAAGGAAGGTTACGGTGCGCTGATCAGTGAAGTGAAAGAAGCCAACCGTACGGCTTCCAACTAAGGAAACACGCTACAGCCAGAGATCCCGGATAGGGGTCTCTGGCGAAAAGTGGTGCTGGATTTGCGCTATCAGCAATTCGGCGCTGGCCAGCGCGTCCACCACGGCATTGTGTGGTGGGTAGTGTGGTAGCCCATATCGCAGCCGGCTGTCTGCCAGCCGAATCGAGATCGGCTGCTGTCCCCTCAACCTCTGCCACCAGGAGGGTTTCCGATTGGGATGCAGGTAAGCCTCAATGGCCATGGTATCCATCACTGGAAAGCGTATTTCCTCCCCGATTCTCCACTTCAGCGCCATGTTCAGGAATGGACGTTCGATATTGCGGTAGTGCACCACCGGTACGCGCCCTGCCAGGCTTTCCAGAAATTCGTCCAGTACTTCGGCCAGATCAGGGGCCTTGTCGATATCGGTATGGGTTATGCCATGTATCGTGATAGAGGTCTGGTGTAGCGGCAGTTGCGGTTTTACCAGCCAGTGTCGCGAACCACTCAGTTGCACCCGGTTAAGGGTAAAGGGCACCACACCGATACTGACGATGGAGTGCCTGTCAGGGTCCAGGCCGGTGGTTTCGAAATCCACGGCAACAAACGGGACCTCGCTCAGAGGCGTTTCCGGCGCCACACAACCTGCCTCGTAGAACGTCTTCAGTCGCGGGTCTTTCGTTTGTGTTGCCAGTTCCCGGTACTGTTCGGGCCAGGACAAAGTGTCGATCTGTGCTGCCTTGCCATCAGACATTCCGGGTAGCCTGGGGGTTGTAGCGGAATTTGAGGAACTTTTGTGCCTGGCCGACCACCTGGAAAGCGTCTTTCAGGTGGCTGCGCTCGAACGGCGAAAGGTCTTCCGGCCGCACATTGTTGTCTGGCTCTCGACCTGCTTCGATGGAGAGGGCCTGATGTCGAATACGCACTATCGCAATAAACTCGAAGGCGTCCCGAAGGTTATCAACCCCATCCTCCGGAATAAGCTTCGTCTGACCAATGGCTTTGAGCCGGTTGAATGTGTTCTGTGCCCGTGAGCCACAGGCCAGGGCATGCACCCGGATCAGATCCGACACCGGTGCCGTGCCGCGACGCTTCAGGTTGAAGGTCTTGGCCTGCTTGCCGCTTTCCTCCATCACAAAGGTACGGAAAAAGCCCAGCGGTGGCGTGCGGTTGAGGGCGTTGCGGGCCAGCATGGCCAGGAAGCGCTGGCTATTGCTCGCTTTATCCGCAATGAAGGTTTTCAGTTCTTCGGTGTATTCGGTGCGGCCGTGGATGCCGTCCAGGTCGAAGAAAATATTGCTGTTGAGCAGGGCCTCCGCCTTGGGGTTTTCGATCCAGTCAGCGAAGTACTTCTTCCAGACTCGCAGGGGCTGTCGCCATTTCTGGTTGGTGGCCATGATATCGCCGGTGCAGTAGCTGTAGCCGCACTCGGCCAGGCCATCGCTGACAAATTTCGCCAGGGCGAGGAAATACTCGTCGTGCTGCTCAGGGTCGAAGCTGTCGTCCAGCACCATGGCGTTGTCCTGGTCGGTGACGACCAGTTGTTCGTCCCGGGCCATGGAGCCCAGCGCCATAAAACAATAAGGCACCGGTGGCGGTCCCAGCTTTTCCTCACCCAGTTCGAGTAGCCGCTGACTGAAGGTGCGGCCGATGCCTGCCATGGCGCTGCCAATCATATGGGAATTGGCATCTTCACGAACCATGCGCACGAAGGTGTTTGGCACCTCTTTGCTCAGGCGCCTCAGGCCCTTGACGTCCTGTTGGTGATAGATATTGCTGACCAGGTAAAGGCTGCTTTGGGATTCATGCTTGACGATATCCGACAGCGCGATGACGCCCCGTACGGTATCGCCTTCCATCACTGGAAGGTGATGCACGTTATTGTGGAGCATGGTCAGCATGGCTTCGAAAATAAAGGCGCTGGTACGGGTGGTAATCAGCTCTTCCGTCATGATGTCGCTGATGGGTGTCTCTGATGGCAGCGCCTCGCACAGTGCGCGGGTACGCAGGTCGCGGTCGGTTATGATGCCGGAGAGCTGTCTCTTATACACATCTCCGAGCCCACGAGACGGACTCCTATCTCGTA
>CAJXOQ010000068.1 GCA_913057975.1 uncultured Marinobacter sp. | reverse complement strand
CCTCTCTATTCGTCGGCAGCGTCAGATGTGTATAAGAGACAGGCGCATAATAGTTTGGCGTACCTTTGGGCCATTCGGCGTAACCGGTCACCGTTGCCGGAATGAAGTCGTCCATGGAGATGCCGTTCTTCTCAAAAAAGTCATTGAGTTTCACGTAGTGTCCGCTTTCTGCCCCTCCGCCGATCCATTGGCTGTCGCCGATCATCAAGTCACAGAGCTGTCCGCCGGAATTCAGTTCGTTCAGCATGCGGTCAGCGAAGTTGGGCCAGGGTACGAATTCGAAGTTCATATTATGGCCGGATTGCTGCTCGAAGTCCTTGCTGAGCTCAGTCAATGCGTTAGCCGGGTCCCATGCCGCCCAGCAGAGTGTCAGTTCCTCTGCCTGGGCCGAACTGGCGGCGGCTACCATCGCGAATGAAGCCACGGTGTAAGTCAGTTTCTTGTTCATTGTTGATGTCCTCACTGGGGGCTGTCGCGGCTCATGGGTCGCGAATTGTTGTGTTGTCATTTCAAGCTAGTTGAGGTACGCACCTCATGTCAATAAATTTATGAGGTGCGCACATCAGAAACTTGCGCTAACTTTAAAATCACAGTACAAGGCTCTGAGTTGAAAGAGTTCCCGAAAAATAAGGACAGCATGAGACCGACCACGAAAGATCTGGCGCAAGCGGCAGGCGTAAGCCTGGCGACGGTAGACCGTGTGTTGAACGGGCGCCCGGGTGTTCGCAAGAAAACCGTGGATGCGGTCAACAACGCTATCCAGAAAATAGGCTTCGAACGCAACCATGTGGCCGCAACACTGGCCAGAAAGCGAGGCTATCGTTTCGGTTTTGTCCTACCAAAAGACGGTGATGAATTTCTGGATGAGATCATGGAGCGCATCCGCGAGATCCAGAGAGCCGGTCGTGCCGAAATGATGAGCGTGAAAACAATCCGTATCGACGAACAGGACCCACACAAGGCCGCCGCCTCGCTTTCACGATTGAAGACCGAGGATTTCGATGGCATCGCCATCATGGCCCCGGAAACGCCTCAGATTCGGGATGCTATCTTGCGCATGCGGGAGCGCGGCATCCTGACCATTCCGTTTATTTCCAATCAGCAGAACGATGAAAACGACGTGTTCGTTGGCATTGATAACCGCGCAGCAGGGGCTACCGCCGGGCGGCTGATGGGACGCTTTGCTTGCGCACAACAGGGAGCTGTGGCCGTTATTACCGACACGGTACAGGCGCGGGACAGTCTGGAAAGACGGCTTGGGTTCGATGATATCATCAACCACGATTTTACCAACCTGAGAGTGCTACCAACCTTGGAAACTTACGCCGATCCGGAACGGACACGCCGGATCATCCAGACCATCATGGCCAGTCAGCCGGACCTTGTCGGCATCTATATGATGGGATCGGAGGCCCGCGTTCCGCTTGAAATGCTGAGCCAGTTCAGAACCGATGAAGACCTGGTGACCATCGCCCATGAGAAGACCCCCTCCACAGTGGCGGCCCTGAGGGATCGAAAGCTTGACGCGCTGGTTGCCCAGAACCCGGGGCACCTGGTAAGAAGTGCGGTCCGGATTCTTCGCGCTAAATGCGAAAACCGGCCGACCCTGGCTTCACAGGAGAAAACACGGATTGAAATATTGATCGCCGATAATCTTTACTGATACACGTCGAGGACGAGACATGGACGGTTTGCGCAAGATTCTTGGCGCGAATGCCTAGCAAACCTTGCCAGCAGTAAAATGGTGCCCGGAGCCGGAATCGAACCGGCACAGCCTTACGGCCGAGAGATTTTAAGTCTCTTGTGTCTACCTATTCCACCATCCGGGCATTCGGAGGGGCTTGTAAGCAGCTTTTGACGGGCAGGATTGTATAAGGCCCTGCCCGGTAACGCAATTGGGATTGCGGAAGTGGTATTTTTAGGCTGGCTGCGAAGGCTTCCGCGCCCTGCCCTTGTAGATATAACCAGCGAATTTCGGGGCCTTGGGCACGTATAGGTTTTCCAGTTCGGTGATCTCAAACCCCCCTTCCCGAATCAGGTCCGCGATCGGTCGGTTGAGGTGGCAACCGCCGGCGATTTTCTTCCAGCCTGGGGTGATGCGGTGTTGCCATTTGCACACGCCCTGGTCCGGCGATTCTCCGTGTTCCAGGAACAGCAGTTCGCCGTCGGGCTTGAGTACCCGCTTCATTTGATCCAGCGCGGCTCGCCAGTCGGGTATGGTGCACAGGGTGAAAGTAAGCAGTACCGTGTCGACGCTGTTGTCTGGTAGCGGAATTTGCTCGCCTGGTAGGTCTAGCCACTCCACCGCAACGCTGGATTTGGCCAGATTTGCCCGTGCCTTTCGGCGCATGCCTTCGGACGGCTCCAGGCCGTAGACGAGGCTAACGGTATCCGGATTGTAGAACTCCAGATTAATGCCCGAGCCCATACCCACTTCCAGCACAGTACCGTGTGCCTGTGGCACCACCTGGCTGCGCAGTTTCATCACCTGCCCTACTGAACAGGAGTAATCGATCAGGTGCGGCAGTATTCGCTCGTCGTAGAAACCCATGGAGCCTTCCTATACTTGTTTTAAATCAAGGGGTGCGACATTCTGTCCCTTGGTTTTCCCTGTGCTACGGGTAGCATGGCTACTATCTGCCGGTAAAACAACACTACAACCCAGCCAAGGCAGCGGCCAAGCGGGCGCCAAGCTCGTTTTTCTGTTCACTGTAGTGTCCGGAGGTTCCGCATGGAACTTGATCCCGTCCTTCTGTCGCGAATCCAGTTTGCGTTCGTGGTGTCCTTCCACGCTATCTTTCCGGTGTTTACCATCGGGCTTGCGTCCTACATTGCAGTGCTCGAGGGCCTGGCGTTTAAAACCAACAATCCTTCCTGGGCAAAACTCTCTGCCTTCTGGACCAAAGTGTTCGCAGTGGTGTTTGGCATGGGCGTGGTGTCGGGCATTGTGATGTCCTTCCAGTTCGGCACCAACTGGAGCAACTTTGCCCAGGCGTCCGCCAACTTCCTGGGGCCGATGCTGAGTTATGAAGTGGTTACCGCCTTTTTCCTCGAAGCGGCGTTCCTGGGTGTGCTGCTGTTCGGGCGCGACAAGGTGCCTGCCGGAGTTCACCTGTTTGCGGCAGTGATGGTGGCCACTGGCACCTTTATTTCGTCGTTCTGGATCCTGTCAGCCAATAGTTGGATGCATACCCCCGCCGGGACGGAATTCCGGGATGGGGTGTTCTTTGTCACCTCCTGGAGCGAGGCGATTTTCAATCCGTCCTTCCCTTATCGCTTTTCTCACATGGTGGTGGCCTCGTTCCTGACTGGCTCGTTCGTGGTGGCGGGCGTCAGTGCCTGGTATCTGCTTCGCAAACGTGAGGTTGAGGCGAATCGACGCGCGTTGTCCATGAGCCTGTGGCTGATTTTGGTTCTTGCCCCCACCCAGGCGGTTATCGGGGATTTCCATGGCCTGAACACGCTGGAACACCAGCCTATGAAGGTAGCCGCCATGGAAGGCAACTGGGAAACCTCACGCAATGTGCCGCTGCTGTTGTTCGCGATTCCCGATCAGGAAAACCAGACCAACCGGTACGAAGTAGCCATTCCCAGCCTGGCCAGCCTGATCCTCACCCATGAGTGGGACGGCGAAGTACCCGGGCTGAACGAAGTGGCGGTAGACGAGCAGCCGCCGGTCGCAATCGTGTTCTGGTCATTCCGGGTAATGGTTGGTCTGGGCATGCTGATGATCCTCTTTGGCCTGGCCGGCCTGGTATTGCGGGCCGGTGGCCGATACTGGCGAACCCCATGGTTCCTGCAAGGGTTGCGCTTTATGAGCCTGACCCCCTTTGTGGCGGTACTGGCCGGCTGGTTTGTCACGGAAATTGGCCGCGCGCCCTGGTTGGTGTATGGGCTGATGAACCAGAGCGAGTCGGTCACGCCGTCATTGACCGGCGGTATGGCGCTGTTCTCACTGATTGGCTACATCGTGGTCTATGCTTTGGTGTTCAGTTCTGGCGTCTATTACCTGATGCGGGTGCTGTATGTGGGCATGGAAGACAACGACGCAGAGGAAGGCTATGAAGCAGAACGGCCGAAACGCCCCTTCTCAGCCACCCATGTGCCATTCGAGATTGATGACAACGGTCATGACAAGCCACTGAACCCGGGAGGTCACTGATTATGGAACTGTTTGATCTGGCCCTGATCTGGGCGTTCATTATCGGCTTTGGCATTATCATGTACGTGCTAATGGACGGGTTTGACCTGGGTATTGGCATTCTCTTCCCCTTCGCACCGAAAGAAGAAGACCGGGACACCATGATGAATACGGTAGCACCGGTCTGGGACGGCAACGAAACCTGGCTGGTGCTTGGCGGGGCTGGTCTGTTGGCGGCGTTTCCGCTGGTCTACTCCACCATTCTGCCGGCACTGTACATCGGTGTGTTCCTGCTGCTGGCCGGTCTGATCTTTCGCGGGGTGGCGTTTGAGTTCCGCTTCAAGGCCAAAACCTCGCGCTACCTATGGAACTGGGCCTTCGCCGGTGGCTCCACGGTGGCCTCGTTTGCGCAAGGCGCCGTTGTAGGCGCTTATATCCAGGGCTTTGAGATTACCAACCGGGTCTATACCGGCGGTGCGCTGGATTGGCTGACCCCCTTCACGGTGCTGACCGGTTTCGGTCTGATGGCCGGCTACGCGTTGCTGGGCTCCACCTGGCTGATTATGAAAACCGAGGGCCGCCTGCAGGACTGGGCGTATCGGATCACCATTCCGCTGCTGATGGGTGTGTTGGTCGTGTTCGCGATGATCAGCGTCTGGACGCCGTTTGTGGATGAGGCGGTGAAAAACCGCTGGTTCTCCAACCTGAGCATTATCTGGATATTGCCCGTGCTCGCCCTGCTCTGTGCCTTTCAGATCTTCCGGTCAGTTCGGAACCGGTTTGAAGGCATGCCGTTTGTCGCCACGGTCGGGCTGTTCATCTTTACCTACCTGGGCTTGATCGTCAGCCGCTGGCCCTATGTGGTACCGCCGGAATACACGCTCTGGGATGCCTCCTCGGCGTACGGTTCCCAGTTGTTCCTGTTACTTGGACTGTTGTTCGTGATTCCCATTGTGCTGGTCTACACCGCCTGGACCTACTGGGTGTTCCGGGGCAAGGTACGGGCTGGCGAAGGATACCACTAGGTGGCTGAACAAGCCGAGTCAAAACGTTGGCTGGGGGCGCTTGCCGCCCACAGCCGGCGGCTGATCCTGGCGACGGTATCGGCTGGCGTTGTGGTGGCCCTCGCGACCATCGCGCAAATGGCGTTCCTGGCGGGCATTGTTCACCAGGGTATTGTGGATGAGGTACCGGTGGCCGAGCTGTCGCTGCTGTTCACCGGTGCCATCGTCGCCATATTGGTCCGCGGTGTGGCTCAGGGGCTACAGGCCCGATACGCAGCCCGCTGCAGCCGCGAGGTGCGTAGCGAGGTTCGCCATAGTATCAACCGGTGCTGGCAGGCCAGCGGGCCGGTTTCGATGAGCCAGACCTCCGCCGGCACCCTGGCGCGGGAATGGCTTGACCACACCGACGCCTTGCATGGGTATTTCGCCCGTTTCCTGCCCCAGATGATGCTCGCGGTGGTGGTGCCGCTGATGATCCTGGTGGTGGTGTTTTCACTGGACTGGCTCGCGGGGATCTTCCTCCTGCTCTCCGCCCCATTGATACCACTGTTCATGGCACTGGTCGGGATGGGCGCCGAAAAGCTCAACCAGCAGCATTTCCAGACCATCGGCCGTTTGTCCGGCCAGTTTCTGGATAAAGTTCGGGGGCTGACCACTTTGCAGTTGTTTGGCCAAACCGCTCCCGCTGCGGAAACCCTGCGCAAGCGCTCGGATGAATACCGCCGCATCACCATGAAAACCCTCAAGATCGCGTTCCTGTCTTCGGCGGTACTGGAGTTCTTTTCCTCCGTAGCCATTGCCGTCGTGGCCATTTACATCGGCTTCGGGTTGCTGGGGTACATCACCTTTGGGCCGTCCAGCGACCTGACACTGTTTTCCGGGCTGTTGATCCTGCTGCTCGCCCCGGAGTTCTTCCAGCCATTGCGATTATTGTCCCAGCATTATCATGATCGCGCTGCGGCGATGGGTGCCAGTTCTGAAATCGTCGATCGGTTGCAGGGTGTTGATAAACCACAACCGCAAGCAGAGCCCCGTCACCAGCCGGAATCTCCCGATATTGTGGCCATTCGTGATGTTGCTCTTGCCTACGATGCCGCCAGGCCGGTTCTGGACGGCGTGTCTCTGGTGATCAACAAAGGCGATGTTATCGCCCTCACCGGGCCTTCTGGTGGCGGTAAAACCTCGCTCTTGCATCTGCTGGCCGGTTTTATGCGACCAGACCGGGGGCGTATTTCAGTGTTTGGAGACCGTGCCGGCGACGAGGCGTTTGGCTGGCTGGGGCAGTCCCCCTTCCTGGTGCATGGTACCTGGGCCGACAACCTGCGCCTGACCACACCGGACGCGACTGACATTGCCATAGAAACCGCCTTGCATCATGTTGGCCTGGAAAGCCTGATAAAAGGCCGGGAACGCGGAATCTACAGTGCTATCACCGAAGAGGGCCAGGGGCTCTCTGGCGGGCAGGCACGCCGCTTGAGCCTGGCACGGGTGTTTGTGTCCAGTTACGACCTGATACTTCTGGATGAGCCCACGGCGGGGCTGGACAGTGACAGTGAAATATACGTGCTGGAAGCACTGCACAAGCTGGCGTTGGCCGGTAAGACCCTGGTTTTCGCCACTCACCACCAGGCACTGCTGACACTGGCCAACCGTACCCTGCTGGTGACGGAAGGAGGCGTTGCGGATGCGTGAGCTTGGCCCCTGGCTGGCATTGATTTTCCGTCGCCCCGGTCGCCTGGTAACCGGCGGCCTTCTCATACTGGCCACTCTGCTTGCAGGTATGGGGCTTCTGGCATTGTCGGGCTGGTTTATTACCGCCACGGCGCTCACCGGGATTCTGCTTGCAGCCGGTGTGCAAGCGTCCATCAACCTGTATGTACCTGGCGGTGGCATTCGCTTCTTTGCCGTGGCGCGAACGGTGGCGCGGTATGCCGAGCGGGTCTACAACCACGATACCGTACTGCGCCTGCTGACGGATATCCGAGTGGCCCTGTTCGAGCGTTTATCCACTGCCGGCCGGGACCGGAGAACCCGTTTACGCGGCCCGCAATGGCTATCCCGCCTGACCAATGATGTGGATGCCCTGGACACGCTGTATCTGCGCCTGATCGCACCTACGGCCCTTGCTGCTCTGGTAACGGCGATACTGCTGATCGCCGCGTGGTTGATGTATCGGGGGGAACTGGCCGTGGGCCTGGCACTGGTTCTGGTACCGGCATTTTTGGTGGCAACGCTGCTGGTTTACCTGCGCACCCGGCATCTGGTCTACCAGCAGACGGCGGCCCGCGAGCGGGTAAGAACGGACGTCATCGAGCACATTGAAGGCTTCGGGGAGCTCACCGCCGCAGGACGCATTGGCAAACATGCCGCCCTGTGCCTGCGCCAGGCGGGACAGATCACCCGCAACGAAGCCCGCACTGACACGCGCACCGGCTGGAACCTCGGGCTATCCCAGGTCATGGTGAACCTGTCGGTGGTGCTCGCGCTGTGGATGGGGCTAGAGTTGTTCCAGGCAGGGGCGGTGACAGGCCCGATGGTTGTGCTGCTGCCAATCGCCCTCCTCGGTTTACAGGAAATCTATTCGATGCTTCCGGATGCATTCGCGCGCCTGGGGGGCACGCTCGCATCTGCTGCGGCGCTCAACCGGGACTGCGCTCCAGAACCCTCCCAAGGTGCGCACGAACAACAGCCACACGACAGTGACTGTGCCCTGGAACTCGAACGTGTGACGATCCGTTTCAGCGACCATGCGCCGGTGCTCAGTCATTTCGATATGGCGGTCGCTAAGGGCGAATGGGTGGGTATCATTGGCCACTCCGGCGCAGGAAAATCCTCACTGGCAGATGTCATCGCAGGCCTTGAGAAGCCGGCAGTCGGGCGTGTTCACGCGTTACCGCTGGCCTATCTGACACAGAAAACCGTACTGTTCGATGACACCCTGAAAGCGAACCTGCTGATCGGCCGCCCAGACGCGACGGATGCCGACCTCTGGCGGGTTTTGGAGCTGGTGGCGATGGCAGACCGGTTTGTCCACGAACCGGCGCAGCTGAACACCTGGCTGGGCTCCATGGGTAGCCAGTTATCTGGCGGTGAAGCCCGGCGTATTGCACTGGCACGGGTTCTGTTGAACAAAGCGCCGCTATTGATTCTGGACGAACCGTTCACTGGAGTGGACGCCGAAACCCGGAACAACATTGCGATGGGTATGAGACAGTGGTTGGCAGGAAAAACGGTGGTGTCACTGGGGCACGCGCCGGAGGCCTTACCCGCCTCCGACCGTACCATCCGGCTGGCCTAGCGGCCTCAGCTGGTTTCCAGTACTTCGAAGGTCAGGCCAGCCTTGCTGGTCAGGCGCTCATAGAGCTTGCCATCGAGAAGCGACGATGGTGTCCAGAAGCCACCCTGTTTTTCGGCCGGTACATCAAACGCCAGGCTCATACCTGCCTCGCCCAGCATCTTGCCGGTTGAACCGTAACCGGGGTCGCGGTCACCCGTGACCTTGGTCTTGATGATCTTGCCGTCGGTCGTCTTGCCCACAAAGCGCAGATCGTAAAAGCCATTTTTCTGGGCTTCCGGGCTTGGGCCCTCGCCCGGCTTGGGCACGAACTTTTCCACCACCCAACGAGTTGGCTTGAACGCAGACGCGGTGAAGAAACCTCCAAGCGCGCCGGTAATTCCGTAAGCCGCGAGACGACCTTTCACACCACGACCAGTCATCATGGCCTCATCGTAGGTGAATTCCTTGCCATAACGAGCGTTCTGCAAGGCGTTGGAGCGATGGACTATCCGGGTGTTGATGGCCCCCATGACGAACGGTGCCAGCCAGACACCGAAGTCGTTATCGAACTCTGCGCCTTTCTGGCTCGGTTGCCGGGTTTTGGAACGGTGTTCCGGCGGGCAGATCGAGAACGGATTAGCCAGTTCCTTGCGCAGTTTCGGGTCGGCGGCCGCTTCCTTGGCGATGTTCATCATGCTGGCCACGGTGCCGCCGGAGAACTCGCCCTTGGCAATTTTGACCCGCATTCGCACATCCTGGCACGGAGCACCGAGGGTTTCCGCGGCTTTTTCCTGCAGGAACCAGACACCCATGTCCGACGGGATCGAGTCAAAGCCACAACAATGGACGATGCGGGCCCCGGAGGCCTTGGCTTTGTCCTCGTAGGTGTCCACCATCTTGCGGATCCACTGCACTTCACCGGTGAGGTCGCAATAATCCGTACCGGTTTCGGCGCAAATCTTGACCAGCGGTTCGCCATACAGGGCATAGGGACCAACGGTTGAGATCACCACACGTGTCTGGTCACACATGGTTTTCAGGGCGCTTTCATCGGCGGCGTCTGCCACGATGACGGGCAGCTCAGACGCCGACGAGCCCAGGCCCTGTTTGAGAGTACCCAGCTTGCTTTCTGAGCGCCCGGCGATGGCCCAGCGAACGCCCTTGCCGATACCATAGGATTCCAGCAGGTAACCGGTAAGGATCTGCCCCACGAAGCTGGTAGCGCCGAATACCACTATGTCGTAGGTGGTGTCAGTTTTTGTGCTCATTCGTTGTCCTTAATCCGTCTGGATCAATTATGAATTGGTGGCGGTCGACCGCGACGCTTTTGCACCCATCAATACCAGGAAAAGCGCCACACCCAGCCCCCAGAAGCCGTTCAGTATCAGCCCGCCAACCCAGGTCTGGGCGGTGACAGCGATGCCCTTGAGCGGGAAGACCACCAGCATGGCGACGGCTGTCGGCCCAATGGCGCCTACTATTACATTACCCAACCAGAACTTAAAGCCGCCAAAGCGGCCAAGGATCGCCCAGAGCACGACTCCCCAAAGCCCGCCAAAGAAAGCCAGCGAGAAAACAGCGGGAATACCCAGCGGCGGAACCGCGGCCATGTTAAAAGGTGCGGATGGCACCATTCCCACGAAATAAAACACGGCAAACAGTCCCTGATGAAAGATCAGGGTGGCAAGAAGGCCACTGACAAATGCTTTTAACCAGATCATGTCACTATCCTTTCGATTATTTCCCTGGAGGTTGCAACAAAACGTCGCATCGGCCAATCGAATCGTGGTACCGATGCTGCACACTCTGTCAGACTCAATGAACCCGAATCCCGGAGGTTAACCCATTGAACACCCTGCTTCTGGTACTGAGCCTCATACTTGCCACTCTCAGCGCCTGGCTGTTCTGGCAGGTACGTCTCCAGCAAAGATCCATTGGCAAGGCGATGACTGAGAGCTATGGCCCTGATAATACACGGGAACCGGAATTGATACTTACGCTGCGAGTAAAAGATCCGATTGCCCTGGCAAAACGCGAATCCAAATCAGCCCGCATGTTGGCAGACCGCCTTCCGGTGATGGTGAAACGGCTGGTGTACCAGGAAGTCATGAAAGAGCTCGAACTGGAGCTGGCCGAACGGGAAATCGACGTGGAAATGCGGCTCGAGTACCGATAGGAGACGCCATGGACATCGTATCACTGCTCAGTGTAAGCGCCGTTGTTACGTCAACGGGGCTTATTACCGTCGCATTGCGGCAACACAGCCGTAATACCCGAACCCTTCGCCTCCTCCACTCGCAACGGATTTCGGCCAACAGCCATATCCAGAAAACCCGTATGGACCTGATGGAAACCCGAAACCGGGCCCGTTTGCTGGAGGATACCGTCAAGAATGGCACCAGTGCAGTAGAGAAGGTACACAAGGTCATTACCACCACAACGTTCAGTCTGATTGACCGCTTTTCAACCAACGAGGAGTTCCGCGAAAATGCCCGACGTGCGCGGGATACCCACGACCAGACCAGTGACCAGATTTATCGCTCGGTGCAAACCACCAACAAGGCGTTGCATATCTTGGCGGACACGCTGTTTTTCGGTAAGAAAGAAAAACAGCTGACGTCACGGAAAAGGTCGAAAGACGAGCAATAAAAAAGGCACCCTAGGGTGCCTTTTTTAGTAGAGTCAGAAAGTTATAGGACTTTCTTCAACTCTTCTTCAAGCTGCGGAACCGCTTCAAACAGATCCGCGACCAGGCCGTAATCCGCCACCTGGAAGATCGGGGCTTCTTCGTCCTTGTTGATCGCAACGATCACCTTGGAGTCAGACATACCGGCCAGGTGCTGGATGGCACCGGAGATACCAACCGCGATGTACAGCTGCGGTGCAACGATCTTACCGGTCTGGCCGACCTGCATGTCGTTGGGCACAAAGCCTGCGTCAACAGCCGCACGGGACGCACCAACAGCGGCGCCCATCAGATCGGCAACCTGCTCCAGCATCTTGAAGTTGTCGCCGTTCTGCATGCCACGGCCACCGGAAACCACGATACCCGCGCTTCCCAGATCCGGGCGGTCAGACTTGGCCAGCTCTTCGTTCACGAAAGTGGACAGGCCAGCGTCCTTGACCACGTCCAACTGCTCAACGGAGGCAGAACCACCTTCACCAGCCACCGGATCAAAGGCGGTCGGGCGAACCGTGATGACCTTGATGCTGTCAGCGGACTTCACCGTGGCAATGGCGTTACCAGCGTAGATCGGGCGAACGAAGGTGTCTTCGGACTCCACACGCATGATGTCGGATACCTGGGCAACGTCCAGCAGCGCAGCAACGCGCGGCATGAAATCCTTACCAACGGTACCAGCGGCAGCCAGGATGTGGCTGTAGCCATTACCCACTTCGGCAACCAGCTCACCCAGGTTTTCACCCAGGAAGTGACCGTACACGGCGTTGTCGGCAACCAGTACCTTGTTAACGCCTTCGGCCTTGGAGGCCGCTTCGCCTACAGCGCCGCAGTTCTCACCGGCTACCAGTACGTCAATGTCGCCACCGATAGCCTTGGCAGCAGCCACAACATTCAGTGTGGCCTGCTTCAGCTCGCTGTTGTCATGTTCAGCAATTACAAGGATGCTCATTTAGATCACCTTCGCTTCGTTCTTCAGTTTGTCGACCAGCTCAGCTACGTCAGCGACCTTCACACCCGCCTTACGGGAAGCCGGAGCCTCAACCTTCAGGGTGGACAGACGCGGAGCAAGCTCAACACCCAGGTCGGCCGGGCTCGTGGCATCCAGCGGCTTCTTCTTGGCCTTCATGATGTTCGGCAGGGACGCGTAGCGCGGCTCGTTCAGGCGAAGGTCGGTAGTCACAACCGCCGGCAGGTTCAGGGCCACGGTCATCAGGCCGCCGTCGACTTCGCGGGTTACGTTGACCTTCTCACCTTCGACAACTACTTCAGACGCGAATGTGCCCTGACCCATACCGGTCAGCGCGGCCAGCATCTGGCCTGTCTGGTTGTTGTCGGAATCGATGGACTGTTTGCCGAGAATGACGAGCTTGGGCTCTTCCTTCTCAACTACACTCTTGAGCAGCTTGGCCGCTTCGAGAGACTGAACCTCTTCGTCAGTTTCGATGTGGATACCCCGGTCAGCACCCAGTGCCAGAGCGGTACGAATTTGCTCCTGGCAGGCCTTCGGGCCGATGGATACCACCACGATTTCACTGGCAACGCCCTTCTCCTTCAAACGAACCGCTTCTTCAACAGCGATTTCGCAGAATGGGTTCATTGCCATCTTGACGTTGGCGAGATCAACGCCGGTGTTGTCCGGCTTGACGCGCACCTTCACGTTGTAGTCGATTACTCGTTTTACAGCGACCAGAACCTTCATAGATTCCTCGTTCTTCTACGATGAGTTTACAATTGAGAACAGCACATATCTTGCAGGACCTGCTGTCTGTCAGGGCGTCATAATACTGCAGGCAAAGACTACCGGGGTCAATAGTCCCTCAAGACGTTGCATCGCCGTATGAATGGCCAATGAACACCGGTTGACTCCACCTGAGCGTGAGACGATACTAAAAAACGATTCAAAACACACGTTTTGGCCCAGCGCCACCAAACAATGCCAAAGGTAGACCCAAATTTCAAACAAACGTTTGTTTGATTATTCAATTGCGGTATCCTTTTGCTTTATAAGACAGGTGCTTTCGCTTTGAGGGAGTCGTCTATACGAGCTTTTACCGGTATGATGATGCCCCTAAGAATTTGCCTGTTGGCATCACTATAAAACAGATGAGGAGACCAACGTGGAACGCGAATCGATGGAATTTGATGTTCTGATCGTCGGCGGTGGGCCGGCTGGCCTCTCGGCAGCCTGTCGTATCATGCAAATGGCCCAGGAAGCCGAGCAGGAACTGACCGTCTGCGTCGTTGAGAAAGGGTCCGAGATCGGCGCCCACATCATGGCAGGTACGGTATTTGAGCCCACAGCCCTCAACGAGCTGTTCCCGGACTGGAAAGAGAAAGGCGCACCGCTGAACACGCCGGTCACCCGTGATGACATTTTCCTGCTGAAGAACCAGGAAGGCGCCACCAAGATTCCCAATGCCTTTGTGCCCAAGAATATGCACAACCACGGCAACTATATCATCAGCCTGGGCAACCTGTGCCGCTGGCTGGCCGAGCAGGCTGAAGGCCTGGGCGTTGAGGTGTACCCTGGTTTTGCCGCTTCCGAAACCATCGTTGAAGATGGCCAGGTCAAAGGCATCATCACCGGCGACATGGGTGTGGCCCGTGACGGTTCCGAAAAAGACGGCTACATGCCGGGCATGGAACTGCGCGCCAAGTACACCCTGTTTACCGAAGGCTGCCGTGGTCACCTCGGCAAACGCCTGATCAACGATTTCAAACTCGACGAAGGCAAAGATCCTCAGCACTACGGCATCGGTATCAAGGAGCTGTGGGACATCGACCCGGCCAAGCATGAGCCAGGCCTGGTCATCCACACGACTGGCTGGCCGCTGAACGAATCCGGCTCAACGGGTGGCTCCTTCCTTTATCACCTTGAGAACGGTCAGGTTTATGTAGGCTTGATCTCTGACCTGTCTTACAACAACCCGCACATGAGCCCGTTCGACGAGTTCCAGCGCCTGAAGCTGCATCCGGAGATCAAGAAACACCTGGAAGGCGGCAAGCGAGTGGCCTATGGCGCCCGTGCCATTACCAAGGGTGGCTTCAACTCCCTGCCGAAGATGAGCTTCCCGGGCGGCCTGTTGCTGGGCTGTGACGCCGGTACCCTGAACAGCTCCAAGATCAAAGGTTCCCACACTGCTATGAAGTCCGGCCTGCTGGGCGCAGAGGCTGTATTCGAGGCGTTGAAGGACGGCAAGAGCGGTGAGGAAATCACCAGTTTCGAAGAGCGATTCAAGGACAGTTGGCTCTATAAAGAGCTGTATGCCGAGCGCAACTTTAGCCCCGGCATGCACAAGTTCGGTAACTTCGTGGGCGGCGCGATTGCCTACTTCGAGCAGAACATTCTTCGGAGCAGTCTGCCGTTTACGTTCCACGACACGACTCCGGACTATGCCACGCTGAAATCAGCGGACCAGGCCAAGAAGATCGATTATCCGAGGCCGGATAACAAACTGACCTTCGACAAGCTGTCCTCGGTGTTTATCTCCAACACCAACCATGAGGAAGATCAGCCGGTTCACCTGAAGCTGTCCAATCCGGACATCCCCATCCAGGAGAACCTGCCGAAGTACAACGAGCCCGCGCAGCGCTACTGCCCTGCCGGCGTGTACGAAGTGGTTGAAGCGGATGACGGCAGTGGCAAGAAGTTCCAGATCAACGCGCAGAACTGCGTTCACTGCAAAACCTGCGACATCAAGGACCCGGCCCAGAACATTACCTGGGTGACGCCGGAAGGTGGTGGTGGTCCGAACTATCCGAACATGTAAATAATTCCGGATAGCCAAAAAAAACGGCCCCAGTTGGGGCCGTTTTTTTATGAACAACTATAACGAAATCAGTGAGCGTGACCGTGCTCTTGCTCTTCGTCAGTTGCTTCGCGTGCTTCAACCACTTCCACGTCGAAGTGCAGGGTCTCACCTGCCAGCGGATGGTTGGCATCGATGGTGACGGTTTCGTCGCCTACTTCCACGACACGAACGACCTGGGGGCCACCCGGAGTCTGTGCCTGGAACTGCATGCCCGGCTCGATGGTGTCGACACCTTCAAACGCAGAACGCGGGACCGGCTGGACCAGCTCTTCGTTGACTTCGCCGTAACCTTCACCCGGCTCAACAGATACTTTCACCTGATCGCCAGCGTTCTTTTCGTTCAGCGCATTTTCCAGTCCGCCGATAATGTTCTGAGCACCTTCCACATACGACAGAGGCTCGCGACCTTCTACACGGGAGGAGTCCAGCTCTTCTCCCTGGTCGTTGGTGAGCGTGTAGTGGATGGTGACAACACGAGGTTGGGCCATGTGATCTCCTTGCGTGTCGCAATGACTGTTTGATGTAAATTTGGGCAATCGAAAGTGATCTTGAACAGCCAGACTGCACAGAGGGACTTACGACCACCGGGCCTCGTTAGAGAGCCAGGCTCGGTAACAAGTTCGAAAAGACAGTTTAACAAGTGTAAGACTGCGTTTTCTACCGTGAGTTAGTTGGGACGGCGGCTGGTAATTCAACCGTTATCGGCAATTTTATAGAAATTTCCGCTACTCCAGACACCTATAACGGTATCTTCTCCAGAACTTTCTTCAGTCACCCGGTCGGCCAGGTCGTAATAAGCAGCCGTTACCAGCCTTGCTTCGACGCCGTGGCGTAAACCGATGACCGGGCGCGGCTCGTTGGTTCCTTCGTAAGCACTAATACGCAAAGGATGCTCGTCCCCGATTACCAGTGTCTCGCCGGTGTTGGTTGTCACTGACAAAATCTGCTCCTTTCCACTACCAGAGACTTCCAGGGAATGAGCGAGAATGGCCGTATCTTCGACAGTGATCCGCCACTTTTCAACCGGCGTCACCAGATAATGGTGCCCGTCACTTTCCTGTCGCAGAATCGTCGAGAACAGCTTAACAATGGCGTCCCGGCCTATGGGCTTACCCTGGTACACCCACTGCCCGTCACGGGCGATTACGATATCAATGTCTCCGGACAGGTCCGGATTCCATGTCTCGAGGGGTGGCAGGCCTTTTCCGGGAGCCTGTGCACTTTCCACTTGTTGCGCAATTGTCTCAGGCTGCTGGCTCATAAAGGTTATTCCTGTGTGGATTTACCGAAACTATGGGCGCTGACGCGACGATTTTAAAGGTCTTATGGGAGATTTCAGGGTAGGAACTGTGCCCGCAAGTCAGCGCAGCCTGGACCCGCCACAGGCATTTCAAGCACCACTGCCTGGGCGGTCATAAAGGGAATGCCCTTACGATGGCCATCTACCAGGAGTGTCGAGAGACTGCCAACAAAGGGCATATGGGAAACGAGCAATAACGGAGACGAAGCGGTTTCGATCAACTCGTCAAGACAGCGGCCGGGATCATCATCTGGCGTAATATAATCCTTTTCCGTCACCGGGCAATTGAGAATCTCAGATGCGATGGCAGCGGTCTGCCGGGCTCTGACCAGCGGGCTGCACCAAATAAACTCAGGGCGCCAGGGCGACTCTGCAATCTGAGCAGCGACATCCGCCACACCATGGCGGCCAAACTCTGTCAGCTCACGCTCCCGATCCAGGGTGTGCCAACCGGCCTCACCATGGCGCATGACGATCAAGTGCACAGGCTTCCCTCCGGCGAACTCAAACTCTATTGGCTGATGGTACGCGGAAGAATGAACTCCACGTCGGAATTCTGGACCGACATCATCAGGCTGTTGATCACTGCGCTGATGGAGGCACCATCGTAAAGAATCTCGTAAAGGCCCCGAACCAGGGGCATGTAAATCCCAATCGCCTCGGATTTTTCCTTAACCAGTTTCAGGGTGTAGATGCCCTCTGCCACCTGGCCCAACTCTGCAACCGCATCATCCAGCGCCTGCCCATTGCCCACGGCGTAACCGACACGGTAGTTCCTACTTTTCGGAGAGGTACAGGTAACAATAAGATCCCCTACCCCTGCCAGCCCCATAAACGTCATGGGGTTGGCACCCAGGCTGACCGCAAACCGGCTCATTTCCGCCAGCCCGCGAGTAATCAACATCGCCTTGGCATTCTCGCCCAGGTTCCGCGCTGATGCCAGCCCGGCAACGATGGCGTAGATATTCTTCAGTGCACCGGCGAGCTCTACGCCGTAAACGTCCACATTGGCGTATACCCGCAAATACTCACAACCGAGCAGTTCCTGGACCGTGCGGCGCACATCAGGGTCCTTGGCCGCGATAACGGTTGCCGTGAGGTCCTGACTGACAATCTCTCCGGCCAGATTGGGGCCGCTGAGCACACCAATGCGGGAACGCGGGATTTCTTCCTGAAGAATTTCGCTCATCAGCTTGAAGCCGTGCTCTTCGATGCCCTTGGTCAGGCTGACAACGATTTGTCCTTCGCGGAACTCAGAGCCGTTTTCACGAATAACGGAGCGAAAGGCCTTGCTGGGAATGGCAACAAAGACAATTTCAGCGTTACCGACGGCTTCTGGCAGGCTGGTGGTAGGCTGTATGTCACCCGTGAGGGCAACACCCGGCATATAGCGGCTGTTGATGCCGGTATCACGGATTTCGTCCGCCTGGGCTTCGTCCCTCATCCAGAAATGAACGGTGTGGCCATTCTCTCCGAGCACTTTGGCCATGGCAGAACCGAAACTGCCACCGCCGAGAACCGCCACATCATGGCCGGTCCGGGAAGCTTCAGTGGGCCCACGGTCATTTTTGTCAGGCATAGTCGTTCCATTTCGTTTTATGGTTCAGGCCCGGTAAACGGCCGGCAGGAATGGAGAATACTGTGACAATGACCCCGGTTCAGCCGGGCTCTTCGCATTCCAGGGCGCGCACCAGGTTCTTGAATTCTTCCCGATTACGGCTGTTCAGACCCATCAGAACACGGTGGGCCTCCAACACCTTATCCCTGACCTGTTGCTCACTTGCGCGCAGTACGGGGATTTCTTCCAGTTCTTCGATACGGGACGCAGGCTCACGAACAATGATGAAAATCTTGTCGAAACCCATGGAGGTGATGATTCGGGTTATATCGGGGTTGGTGGATATCATTGTAGGCAGGAAATTGCTGCGTTTCTGGGCAGCCATAGCAATCTTGGCAAGCAGCCCCAGGGTGGTGCTGTCGATGATCTCGGTTTCAGTAAGATCAATAACCACCGTCTTGAAGTCTGGATCCTGGGTAATGGACTCAACCAGATTGTCCAGCGTCGAACACAGGTTCAGCCGGATTTCTCCAATAAACTTCAGGACATAAATACCCTGTTTTTCAGCTTGCAGGATCTTGTAACCAGCCATTGAGTTCACTGCCACTATTTCGACGTCGGGCCACTGCTATCAGTATCGGTATCCGTTACTGATACGATGGCAATATCGTCAGGTAACTCTGTGATCTCGTCGAGATTCAGAGCCTCGCCCAGGGAAGCAATAGTGTGACTACCTCCCGAGACGAGTTCAAGTAGTGTCCTTTCCTTTTCATCAAGGCTTTTGGCCTTGATGACCTCCAGTATACCGTCTGAGAAAAGAATCAGGTGGAACGGCTTGTCCAGTGGAACTTCATAAACCTCCCACTCCGGTGTCTCGAACAGCCCCACTGGCAACCCACTGCCCTCGAGGAACTCTGTTCTGCCGCCCTCCAAGGAAAGGATCGGCATGGGAAAATGAGCTCCCACCGAATAACGAAGGCTTTTGTCGGACGTCGATATGATGCCGACGAACACCGTTACATGCTTACCCAAACCGGTATCGAGCAATTCGGAATTAATGCGCTCAAGGAAACGATCGGGATACAGGATGTCATCACTCGAGCCACGCCTGAGATTACGCTGAAGGCGGTTGGTCAGATTCTTCAGCAGCACCGTTACGAAGGCAGAGCTGGCACCATGGCCAGACACATCGGCGATATAAACCAGCACCTTGTCTTCGGATATTCGGAAGTAGTCCAGGAAATCCCCGCTGAGAAACCTGTCTCTTATACACATCTGACGCTGCCGACGAATAGAGAGGTGTAGAT
>CAJXOQ010000067.1 GCA_913057975.1 uncultured Marinobacter sp. | reverse complement strand
TCTACACCTCTCTATTCGTCGGCAGCGTCAGATGTGTATAAGAGACAGTACTTGGGGTGAATACCTTCTTTCATGGCGAACCTCTATCGGTCATGCCGCTACCAGATCACGGGATTGTCCGCGTTGCTAAACAATCCGGGTGTCGGGCACCGCATGTTTGAATCAATTGACAAGACGGGGCACAATCATGCCCTGCCGGAAACAGACCGCGAATCTTACTTGCAAATGCGGTATCAGGCAAGCCCCGGACCGTCTTATCATCCCGCCCGACACGGGACACGCCGGATTGCAGCCCTTTTAAAGGATAGGCAGATACCGTGACACCTTTATCGCCATGGAGCCAGATGTGCCCCGAACTGCGCGTATAGCATTGAATCGCCCTCTCCGGCGGCTGTTCGACTACCTGGTACCAGACCACCTGACATTACAAAAGGGCCAACGAGTCACCGTCCCCTTCGGCAGGCAATCGGCCACCGGTCTGGTGGTCGAGACTGACGCCCGACCGCCAGAGGGCATCACTCTCAAGCCGGTCCGATCAGCCAGCGAGGCATGGCCTGCACTGCCCCCGGAAACCTTCCGCCTGCTCAGTTGGGCGTCGGATTACTATCAGCACCCGCTCGGTGAATGCCTTTTTACCGCACTGCCGCCCGCGCTGCGTCGCGGCAGGCCTGCCGTGGAGCATGCCGAACCTTATTGGCAAGCCTGCGGCGATCCTGCGCTGCTGCCCGGTAATGCAACGCGACAGAGAGAACTTCTGGCCTGGCTGAAGCGCCAGCCCGGGGGCGCGGGCAGCAAACAGATTGTGCGCGCTGGTTTCACACAGTCGCAAATCCGGAGCCTTCAGGAAAAAGAGCTGATCGCCGAGACCACGCCACCCTCACCAAGTGGTGCATCGGAGGAAACCCGGAATCGTATCCCCGTGCTGTCTCCGGCCCAACAAGAAGCTGCTGACCAACTTCCATCGTCTGATGACGGCTTCACGACGGCACTCCTGTTCGGTATCACAGGAAGCGGCAAAACCGAGCTTTATCTCCACTACCTCAAGACTCACCTGGACGACAAGCACCAGGCGCTCGTTCTGGTACCTGAGATCAACCTGACGCCGCAGACCGTAGCCCGCTTCCAACACTATTTTGGGTCACGCATCGCGGTATGGCACTCGGCACTAAAAGACAGCGAACGGCTTTCAACCTGGCTGAGAATCCGCAATGGCGAGCCAGTCATTCTGATCGGTACCCGCTCGGCTGTATTGCTCCCCTTCACCGACCTGAAAACCATCATCGTGGATGAGGAACACGACAGTTCCTATAAACAGGGGGAAGGATTCCGCTATTCCGGCAGGGACACCGCAGTCTATCGTGCACACCTCAATGATTGCCCCGTCATTCTTGGCTCCGCAACCCCCTCTATGGAGTCCTACCACAACGCCCTTACCGGCAAATACACTCTGGTTCGACTTGAGGAGCGTGCAGGCAATGCCAAACTACCGACGATCAAGTTACTGGACATTCGTAGCCGACCTCTGGAGGGTGGCCTCTCACGACCTGCGATGCGCGCTATCGAGAAATGCCTGAACGCCGGACAGCAGGCTTTGGTGTTTGTGAATCGCAGGGGGTTTGCTCCAGTCATGATGTGTTTCGACTGCGGACACATGGTTGAATGCCCCCGCTGCGACACCCGCCTTACCTATCATCGCCGCGACCGTGCCATGCGCTGCCACCATTGCGACTTCCAGACCGCTGCGACAGACCACTGCCCAAAATGCAGCAGCAAGTCATTCAAGCCAGTCGGCCAAGGCACTGAAAGAAGCGAAGATGTATTGGCAACACAGTTTCCGGACGCCCCCGTCGTGCGGGTAGATCGGGACAGCACTCAACGCAAAGGCAGCATTCAAGGTATTCTCGACACAGTGAACAGCGGCAACCCCTGCATACTGGTGGGCACACAGATGCTGGCCAAGGGACACGACTTCCCAAACGTTACGCTCGTCGTTGTTGTTAATGCTGATGGCGGGCTATTCAGCGTGGACTTTCGCGCCCCCGAACAGTTGATCCAGACCCTACTGCAAGTGAGCGGGCGAGCCGGACGTGGTGAAAAATCAGGGGAAGTACTGGTGCAGACCTGCCATAGCGACCACCCACTGCTGCGATCATTAGCTGCGGGCTACTATCTCCCTGTTGCTGACCAATTGCTTGCCGAACGAGAAACCAGCCAACTCCCGCCCTATCGGGCAATGGCCATACTTCGAGCCGAGTCAAACATCATGGCATCGAGCCTCAAACTACTTGATGGCATGAAATCAAAGGCATCAGACTGCGGTATTGAGTCTTGGGGGCCATTGCCTGCACTGATCGCGCGCAGGGCAGATCGTCACCGGGCCCAACTGATTTTGGTTTCAAGCAACCGAATTCGGCTTAACCGTCAACTGGCAGCGCTTTGCCAGGAACTCGACCTGATGAAACTTCCCGCCGACATTAAATGGGCAATCGACGTTGATCCGCTAGAAACCGGGTGACCCACCAGAACTGTGACAAAGAGGGCCTTTTTGCAATATTTTACAACCTGCCAATGGCCCGAGCATTTCTTGGCCATCGAAGCCTGCTAATATTCATGTATTACACTGGGCAGAGTCAGCATGGGCACGGCGAACAAGACGTCGACGCGCAATAAAAACGACACAAAGAAATTGGAGCTTCAAATGTCAGGGATGGTACTCAGTACACGCTTACCGCTATTTGCGGCCTGCCTTTTGATCACAGCCTGTGGTGGCGGCGAGAGCTCCCAGCCACTCGCTGACGGAAGCGATCCCACGGCACTGACTGAGGGAGGCCCCTGGTCTACCCCACTGGTTGATGGCACCAACGGTTCTTCGGACAGCCTGGGAAGCGCCAATGATGGCGGCGACACCGGTCTCAGACCTGGCGTCTATTTAACCGACATTGATTCTAACAATGGCGGTTCCGATGAAGCTATAACCTGGATAAGCGGCTCTGGTCGTTTTGTGACGGCCATCAACTCGGTTAATTCCGTGTTTGGTAATGTTGAAGCAGACTCTGAAGGCGCCCAATTCAGCGGAAGTGCAGCCAACCTGTTCTACACTGACCAGTGGAATCGGGCCGAGGGCAGCCTCAACGGCATCGTGGAAGACCCGCAAAGCCTCAGCTACAGCATCAGCGGGGAATACAATGCCAGCGCAGCCCTGATGAGGCTGGTCGATCTGAGCAATGAGTCAATCTCGCTGGACACCCTGTCTGACTCCTACCTCTCCCTTGATCAAACTACGAGTTTCACGATAGGAAGCCAAGGCGGCCTTACCGGATCGGATTCAACAGGCTGTGTTTTTGATGGGCAGATTTCAATCCAGTCCTCAAGCGTCAACGTCTTTGACGTCACGTTTGAAGCCACCAACTGTGGGGCCACACCCACCTCATCGCCGTCCGAACGCAATGGCCGCTATAACGGCTTGGGCTCCTACGACAGCATCAACCTCCGTATAAGCTTCATGAGCGCCAATAATACGGTGATCCTTCCTTTCCAAGGAGACTGAAGCAGCACCAACACACCCTGCAGCATCGGGAGCCTTGCGCGCCTGGGGGGAACGCAACTGGCCTCGAACAGCGTAATTTGAGTCGCCCGCACCTTTCCGCGATAATAGCGTCCTTCGACATCTCCGGCGGGACGCTTCCGCCGTTCTTCCATTCTCTTGCAACCCGAGTCATCCGACAGCATGAAAGAGACCGTATCCGAACTTCTCCAGTCTGCGCTGGCGACCCTGCAATCTGAAGGCACTTTGCCCGCAGATCAGACCTTTACACCACAGGTAGGCAACACCAAGGACAAATCCCATGGTGATTACGCCTGCAATATTGCCCTGGTGGCATCGAAGGCTGCCGGTTGCCCGCCACGAAAGCTGGCAGAAGCATTGGTCGAACGGCTACCGAACAGCAGCGCTGTCGAGAAGGTTGAAATTGCGGGCCCCGGATTTATCAACTTTTTCATGAGTACTGCCAGCGCCTTTGAAGTGGTCAACACCATACTCGACGACGCCGGGCAATACGGCCGCAACAACAACGGCGAAGGCAAGAAGGTCCAGGTGGAATTTGTCTCTGCCAACCCAACCGGCCCCTTGCACGTGGGTCATGGCCGTGGTGCGGCGATTGGTGACTGCCTGAGCCGCCTGCTGGAAGCAAATGGTTACCAAGTCACCCGCGAGTTTTACTACAATGATGCGGGCGCGCAGATCAACAACCTGGCGCTTTCAGTGCAATCACGGGTGAAAGGGCTGACACCGGACGACGAAAACTGGCCGGCCGATGGCTACCGCGGTGACTACATCACCGATGTGGCCAATGCCTATCTCGCCGGCGAAACCGTTATCGCGGACGACCGGGAAGTCACCGGTAAAGCCGATCCGGACGATCAACAAGCCATCCAGGAATTTGCCGTTGCCTACCTGCGTCGTGAGCAGGACCTGGATCTGAAAGCCTTCGGCGTGGAATTCGACGTGTACTTCCTTGAGTCATCGCTGTATGAAGATGGCAAGGTAGAGGAAGCTGTCGAACGCCTGCAGGAAAATGGCTATACCTACGAACACGACGGCGCTATGTGGCTGAAAACCACCGAATTCGGTGACGATAAAGACCGCGTGATGCGCAAGAAAGATGGCGGCTACACCTATTTCCTGCCAGACGTGGCCTACCATCTGGACAAGTGGCAACGGGGCTTCACCACGGTTATCAATGAGCAGGGTGCCGACCACCACTCTACCGTCACGCGGGTTCGTGCCGGTCTGCAAGCGCTGAACGCTAACATCCCAAAGGAGTGGCCGGACTATGTGCTTCACCAGATGGTGATGGTGACCAGGTCTGGACAGGAAGTGAAGATTTCCAAGCGCGCGGGCAGCTACGTGACGGTCCGTGACCTGATCGACGAAGTGGGCCGCGACGCCACCCGCTTTTTCCTTGCAGCTCGCAGAGTCGACTCCCAGTTGACTTTCGATATCGATCTGGCCCGCTCCCAGACCAATGAAAACCCGGTCTATTACATTCAGTATGCCCATGCACGTATTTGCAGTGTGCTCAGAAAACTGAAAGAGGAAGGGGTTGAGCGCGGCCTGAACGAGTGCGTGGGAGATCTGTCCTTGCTGACACTCGACGAGGAAAAGGATCTCGCTAACCAGCTGGCCAAGTACCCCGAGCTGATAGAAAGCTCAGCCAAATTGCGGGAACCACATCACCTGACACACTATCTCAGGGATCTTGCCGGGCAGTTCCACACCTACTACAACGCCCACAAAGTTCTGATCGAGGATACCGCTGTCCGGGACGCTCGCGTTTCCCTGTATCTTGCGGTTCGGCAGGTGATCGCCAATGGTCTTGATCTGCTTGGCGTGAGCGCTCCCGACGAAATGTAGTAAGTCAGGCTTCATGATCTGAATATTCAGGCACGCAACAGGAACTAACCCGGCCATGTCCCGAGACTATGCCCGCAAATCCAGACCGGCCAGCAAGCCGGCAACATCAACAAAATCCGCAAGGCCTGCGCGTAAGCAGAAGCAGCCCCCAAAACGCCCTGCTGCCGCCAAGTCACAGCGGGGCGGCTTGTCATTGAAGTGGATTCTGTCACTGGCAGCTGTGGGTGGTTTTATCGGCTTTATTGCCTATCTCAACGCACTTCCTACATCCGAGCCTCGCCAGGGTGAAAAAACCACAACAGCCGAAACGCCTGCGGTAAAGGAAAAGCCTCCGGAAACCGCCGCAAAAGAAAAACCCGGCTTTCGCTTTTACGACATGCTTCCTGACTCGGAGGTGGTTCCTCCCGAGGTTGAGGAGTATACCCCAGGGCCAGGACAGCAAACGTTTGATTACCTGGTGCAGACGGGGTCTTTCCGACAACAGCAAGATGCGGAGAGGCAGCGGGCCGAAATCGCATTCCAGGGCCTCCGTGCCCAGGTCAAACGCATTGACCTCGACAGCGGAAGCACCTGGTACCGCGTCAATGTAGGCCCCTTCACCTCTCGCAGCCAGATGAATGCGGTTATCGACAAACTGGTCGACCTCAACATTCAGCCTCTGGTCAGGAAGATTCCCAAGGAGGGCTGAGATGCCCTCCTGACTCTCTTTCCTCCCGCCCTTGAAAACCTCCCCCTCGCCTCCATAACTGCTGGATACCGTTTTCTATCAGGCAAATGGAGCCAGAATGACTACCATACTCTCTGTCAGGCGTGACGATGAAGTTGCCATGGGTGGCGACGGCCAGGTCTCCCTCGGCAATACCGTAATGAAGGGCAATGCCCGCAAGGTTCGCCGGCTCTATAACGACAAGGTGCTGGCCGGTTTTGCAGGTGGTACCGCCGACGCATTCACCCTGTTCGAGCGCTTTGAAGCCCAACTTGAGAAACACCAGGGCAACCTTACCCGCGCCGCTGTCGAACTGGCCAAAGACTGGCGAACTGACCGAGCTCTCCGCCGGCTGGAGGCCCTGCTGGCCGTTGCCGACAAGACCGCATCCCTCATCATTACTGGCAATGGCGACGTTATCGAACCCGAGCAGGGGTTGATAGCGATCGGCTCCGGCGGTCCGTTTGCACAGGCTTCGGCAAGAGCCCTGCTGGAAAACACCGACCTGAAAGCCAACGAGATTGTGGAGAAGGGCCTGGATATCGCGGCCGACATCTGCATCTACACCAACCACAATCGCACCCTCGAAGTGCTCTCAGCCAACGATTGATCCGGAGCTAGCATGTCTGCAATGACCCCCCGTGAGATTGTCCACGAGCTCAACAAACACATCGTGGGCCAGGAAGAGGCCAAACGTTCCGTAGCCATCGCCCTGCGCAATCGCTGGCGCAGGATGCAGCTGGACAGTGGTCTGCGCGAGGAGATCACACCAAAAAACATCCTCATGATCGGTCCCACCGGTGTTGGCAAAACCGAAATCGCACGCCGTCTCGCAAAATTGGCGGACGCTCCATTTCTGAAAGTGGAAGCGACGAAGTTTACCGAAGTGGGCTACGTGGGCCGGGACGTCGAGTCCATTATCCGTGATCTGGCGGACATGGCCATCAAGATGCTGCGCGAGAAGGAAATGAAACGCCACGAGCATCGTGCCATGGATGCCGCCGAGGAACGTATTCTGGACGCCCTGATTCCGCCGCCCCGGGACTTCAAGGAAGACAGCCAGAAAACCGAAGACTCTTCCACCCGCCAGCTGTTCCGCAAGAAACTGCGTGAGGGTGAGCTGGACGACAAGGAAATCGAAATCGACCTGAGTAACAGCGGCGCCGGCGTTGAAATCATGGCACCTCCCGGCATGGAGGAGATGACCAGCCAGCTACAGAATATGTTCTCGAGCATGTCCTCTGATAAGCGCAAGACCCGCAAGATGAAGGTCGCTGACGCCATGAAGCACGTTCGCGACGAGGAAGCCGCCAAGCTGGTCAATGAAGAGGAAATCAAGCAGAAAGCCATCCAGACCGTCGAGCAGAATGGCATCGTCTTCATCGACGAAATCGACAAGGTGGCCAAGCGCTCCGAGAACACTTCATCGGACGTATCACGGGAAGGTGTACAACGGGATCTGCTGCCCCTGATCGAAGGCAGCACCGTCAGCACCAAGTATGGTTCCGTGCGAACGGATCACATCCTGTTTATCGCGTCCGGCGCGTTTCACCTGTCGAAGCCGTCTGACCTGATCCCGGAATTACAGGGCAGACTGCCGATCCGCGTTGAGCTGCAGGCACTGACCCCGGATGATTTCAAGCGCATCCTCACGGAGCCAGACGCCTCCCTGGTACAGCAGTACGAAGCCCTGATGGACACAGAGGGTGTCAAATTGACCTTCACAGAGGACGCCATCGCCCGTATTGCAGAGGTCGCCTATAAGGTCAACGAGACTACGGAAAATATCGGTGCAAGACGCCTACACACGGTGCTGGAACGACTGTTGGAGAGTCTGTCTTACGAGGCAGGCGATCAGGTTACCGACAGCTTCGAGGTGACGGCGACGTTTGTGGATGAAAAACTGGGTGAGTTGGCTGAGGATGAAGATCTGAGCCGCTATATCCTGTGACCCGCAAGGGCTGGAAGGCCCGAATGTACCCGATCGGGGCGCGTTCTTCGCGCCCCCTCTTATCTTCTTCTACAGTGCCGAATCACGCCCTCTACTGAGCTTTGCTGAACAGCTCCGACACATTATCAAAGCCGGTTGCCAGCTTTCCTTTCTGGGCTCGTTTCTTACGGCCTTTCGCCACATAGAGTGGAAGCATCTCGCCGTACAGACTGGTACTGATCGTACGCTGCTCATCTTCCAGGCGATCCCGACGCAAACGAATACCGTACTTCGCAAGTTTCGGCTCCAGCTCATCCGCGCGGTTCAGCAGGTCACGCCGCGTCATCTGGTAGGCATGCTCACACACCATTCGGCGGGATTGGAAACTGAACACATTGGAGAAGAACAGCTTGGCATCGTCACGGGTGGGCTCAAAAAGCAGGATATCTTTATCCGGGTAATCCCGGGTGTACTGCGCGATGCCCGACTGCATCCGCGAGTAAACCATGGTACGGAACATCTGTGACAGCAAGTTGGGCATACCGGACCGGGTCAGCTCCCCCGGCCCCATGGTGCCGGCCCGCACGGCTGAACTCGCATCGATAGGAACCTGTGGATTGACCGCAAAGACCAGATCCGCACCGTCCTCAAACGCCACGGACGCATGCAGTCCCTTTCTCAGGGTGCCATCCACGTAGTAGCGCCCATCAATGGTGACCGGAACATAGATGCCCGGAGACGATGTACTTGCCTGAATCGCCTTTGATATGGGTACATGATCAAAACCAGGGGCACCGAAACAAACCGCCTCGGTGCTTTCCACATCCGCCGCAACGATGTACAGACTGCGCTTGAGCTGACGGAAATCGTTGGTGCGGCCAAGCATGGTAAAGGCCCGCTGCAAATATTCATGCAAGCCTTCATTGTCAAAAAGACCCGCAGGCGCAGCCTGCGCAAGGATCGTCAGCGCTTCCAGCAAGCTCTGGTCATAAGGGTTATTCACGAACCGTCGCACAGCCGTCGTCACCAAGCCCGGAACCGCCAGCAAGCGACTGCCCAGTTCCCGGAACGCCGGGCGATAAAACACTTCCGTATGGAATGGGTGTACTTCCGCTTCATTGCGCACAAAAATCCGGCACAACTGGGCCGTGGTCATCTGGTTGGCCAGATTGGCCGCAACAAAAGAGCCCGCGTTCACTCCCACGTACACATCAATATTATTGAAATCAAGACCATCCAGCGCCTCATCCAGTGCGCGCAACGCCCCGATTTCGTATATACCACCCAGCGGGCCACCGCCGCCAAGGGCAAGGCCGATGCGAGGTTCGGGCTTAATCGCTGTTGTGGTTGCGGTCATTCAATATCCCCATGCGGGTGCGGTTGGCCATTGCTCTTAACACTAGCAGCCGGTTTTAGAGTACACACCCTATATAGGACCAATTGGCCATACGCCTTCACGAAAGCGCCCTTTCGGCATGGGCAATGGCACCAGTTTTGCCGGGCCGCAGGTAGCGACCAAATCCGGCATTGCGCAACGCCAAGTCCACACAGCTTTTAATTACGTGGGGAGAATCCAGCAGCAGAACATCCTCCAGCAATTGCGCAGACCACTCACGGCTTACGCTACGGATAACGGACTTGACCTTCGGCAGGCTGGCCGCATTCATGGACAGGGAATCGTAGCCCATCGCCATCAACAGCAGCGCGCCGCCGGGGTCACCCGCCAACTCGCCGCAGATACCGACAGGCTTGCCGACCGCATGGGCGTCCTGGGCCACGCGTACCAGCGCCTGTAACACGGCGGGATGATAGGAATGGTACAGCTGCGCGACCCTGGGGTTGTTGCGATCCACCGCCAGCAGGTACTGGGTCAGGTCGTTTGAGCCCACAGATAGGAAATCCACGCGATCCGCCAGTTCGCGAATCTGATACACCGCCGCCGGAATCTCCACCATTACCCCGACCTTGGGCATATGGATGTTGTAACCTTCCTCCCTGACCTCATGATAAACCCGGTAAATCAGGTGGAGAGACTCTTCTACTTCTGAAATATTGCTGATCATCGGCAGCATGATCTGCAGATTGTTCAGGCCCTCACTCGCCTTGAGCATCGCCCGCACCTGAACCAGGAATATCTCCGGGTGATCCAGGGTTACCCGGATACCGCGCCAGCCCAGAAACGGGTTCTCTTCCTGGATCGGGAAGTACGTCAGCGCCTTATCGCCGCCGATGTCCAGCGTACGCATGGTGACAGGGTTCGGCGCAAAGGCTTCCAATTGCTCGCGGTAATATTCGCGTTGTTCCTGTTCCGACGGGAATCGGTCCTTGATCATGAACGGCACTTCGGTTCGGTACAGACCGATACCTTCGGCACCATGGCTCAAAGAACGCACCACATCGGTCATCAGACCGGTATTCACCAGCAGCGACACCCGGTGGTTATCGGTGGTTTCGCAAGGCAGATCCCGCAGGGCTTCCAGCCCTTTGATCAACTCGTCTTCCTCGTCACAGATTTCCTGGTAGAAGTTCCTCAGGTCCGTGGAGGGTGACGCAAAAATCTGCCCTTCAAAGCCATCAACAATCAGGTCCTTGCCATCCAGTTGGTTGACGGGAATATCTACCAGACCCATGACCGTGGGCACACCCATGGCACGCGCCAGGATGGCAACGTGGGAGTTGCTGGAGCCCTTGACCGACACCAAACCGACCAGTTGCCCCTTGGGCACTTCCCCGAGCATGGCCGGTGTCAGTTCTTCACTGACCAGGACCGTGTTCTCAGGATAGACCGTGTCCTTCTGCTCACCTTCCTGCAAGTGGGACAACAAACGGCGGCCGAGATCCCGGATATCCACAGCCCGCTCCTGCAGGTAGTGGTCGTCCATCATTTCAAAGTGACGAACGTACTGTTGAACCACCTGTTTCAGTGCACCCTGGGCCCAGAAACCTTCCTTGATCCGGTTACCTACCTCACCCGGCATTGCGTCATCGCCCAGCATACGCAAATAGACATCGAACAGAGCCTGTTCTTCCGGGCGAAGCTGGGAAGCAAGCCGGGCCGCTACCCGCTCAATATCTTCCCGAACCGCAGTTACCGCGCCTTCAAACAGCGACAGTTCCAATTCAACATCATCGGTGGGCTTCTCAGGTACGACGTCCAGGTCGGCGGCAGGGTACACCACCACGCCCTTGCCAATGGCAACGCCCGGCGCACCAGGCACACCACTGAAACTGACATCAGTCGCCTCTTCACCGGTCAGGGAAAGACCGCTGATAGCGCCCGTTGCCTCGCTGTGGGCGATAACACCGGCCAATTGGGCCGAAACGGTTACCAGGAAGGCTTCTTCACCCTCATCAAAGCAGCGCGAACTTTCCCGTTGCTGAACAACAAGAACGCCAAGAACCCGGCGATGGTGAATGATGGGAACGCCCAGGAATGAGCGGAAACGCTCTTCGCCGGTCTCTGGAAAGTAACGATAGCGGGGATGGGACGGAGCATCTTCAAGGTTGATAGGCTCCTCCCGGGAGCCAACCAGACCAATCAGGCCTTCGGAATAAGCCAGGCTGACCTGCCCTACTGCTTGCTGGTACAAGCCTTCTGTCGCCATCAATATGTAGCGATTTGTGGCTGGGTCAAGCAGGTAAACCGAGCAAACCTCGGTATCCATGGCTTTCTGCACCCGCGAAACAATGACATCCAGCGCCTCCTGCAAATCGCGGGCACTGTTTACCTCTTGTACAAGACTTCGCAGTATGCTCAGCATGGCGGGTTCAATCCGTCATTTCTGTGTGTCCTTCGCGCGTCGGGAAGGCTCGCTCTGGCGCCACTGTTCCATGTCGTAAAACAGCCGCGGCGCGAGCTCTCGCAGCGCACGTCGATAGACCTCGCGTTTGAACGAGACGACCTGCCCAAGCGGGTACCAGTAGCTAACCCACTGCCAGCCGTCGAATTCCGGCGAGTCCGTGCCGTCTACGCGCACCTGCGCATCCGGCGAAAGCATCCTCAGCAGGAACCATTTCTGTTTTTGTCCCACGCAGACCGGGTGCGAATTGTGCCGCACCATCCTGCGAGGGAGGCGGTATCTCAGCCAGCCACGGGTACAGCTGATGATTTCCACATCGCCTGTACCGAGACCAATTTCCTCCGCCAGCTCCCTGTAGAGAGCCTCTTCCGGTGATTCGTCGTGCTTGATACCACCTTGAGGGAACTGCCAGGAGTCCTGCCCTATTCGCCTTGCCCAGAGGACTTCCCCCCTGTGATTGGCCAGAATGATTCCGACGTTGGGTCTGAAACCGTCCGAATCGATCACGGCACAGTCCTCTTAAAAGTCGGTTGGCCGGATTAAAAATTCACCGGCCGGATTTATCCAAGTTGCTCTCATTCTTACAGAATCCCAAGGCTTCGGCAAACGGAGCCGACTGCGGCATGTCATGGTAGACTGTCGCGCCTGTATTGGTCGTTGTTCCTGCTGGAGGTAACCAAATTGACGCTTGCGATTTTTGATCTCGATAACACCCTGCTCGCCGGAGACAGCGACCATGCCTGGGGTGAATTCCTCGTGGAAGAGTCGATTGTGGATGCTGAAGAATACCGGCAGGCGAACGACCGCTTCTATGAGGAGTATTTGAACGGCGAGCTGGACATCATGCGCTACCTGAGCTTTGCGCTTCAGCCTCTTGCACGGCATGACACGGAACAGCTGCTGGCCTGGCGCGAACAGTTTGTGGCGAAAAAAATCCAGCCTATGATGCTCGCCAAGGCCAAGGCGTTGCTGGACAGCCACCGGACCAAAGGCCACACCCTGATGATCATCACTGCAACCAACCGGTTCGTAACCGAGCCGGTGGCTGAACTGCTGGACATTGATCACCTGATTGCCACTGAGCCAGAAATGGTCAATGGGCGTTATACGGGAGAGGTTGCAGGCGTTCCAAGCTTTCAGGACGGCAAAGTAGCCCGCCTGAATGACTGGCTGGAATCAACTGGAGAAAGTCTCGAGGGCGCCTGGTTCTATAGCGACTCCCACAACGATGCTCCCTTACTGCGCAAAGTCGCAAATCCGGTAGCGGTGGACCCGGACCCGACGCTTGAAAACATTGCGAAAGAAAATGGCTGGAAGATTATGAGCCTTAGAGGTTAACTGCCATTGACTGGCCTCCCCCAAGCTCAAAGAAACCCAGTCAACGACCGAACAAAGCAGCTTTTAATATAGTCAGTCTCAGGAATCCCCGGTACTACCGGATGATCCGGCGCTTGATGGCCTTGCTCCAATAACTGGACAAACCGGTCAATCTTGCGACCACTGCTACGGATAATGTCCGTCAGCTTCTCTTGGGACAGATGCATAGAGCAGGAAGCCGACACCAGCAGCCCATCCCGATCAAGCAACCGAAGTCCCAACTGGTTCAGGCGCGCATAAGCCTCTTCCCCAGCCTTCTGGTCGCGCCTCCGGGGAATCAGTGCCGGTGGGTCGAGGACGACGATGTCGAACTTTTCCTTCTCATCGCACAGCGCTTTCAGGGCGTCGAAGGCATCACCCTCTATCGTCTCGATGTTATCAAGGCCATTGATCTTCGCATTGTGATGAACGGAATCGATGGCACCAGCGGAACTGTCCACACAGGTCACCTGCGTAGCCCCGGCGCAGGCCGCCTGAATACCCCAGCCACCCACATAGCTGAACACGTCCAGGACCCGCTTGCCCGGCGCATAGGCCTGCAACCGCTGCCGGTTCATGCGGTGATCATAAAACCACCCCGTTTTCTGCCCGCCTTCCATGGGCACCTCGAATCGCACGCCATTCTCCTCAACCGGCAGGAGATCAATCTCCGGGCCATGAGCCTGCTCAACGTAGGTATCCAGCCCTTCTACCTTACGCATCTTGCCGTCGTTCTTGAGGATAATCGCCCGAGGATGTGCCAGCCGCTGCACCGCCCGAACAATCGACTCCTTCATCTGCTCCATGCCAGCCGTGGAAATCTGAACCACCACCACATCATCAAACCGGTCAACCACCAGCCCGGAAAGCCCATCACTGTCACCAAACACCCAGCGGTAAAACGGCTTGTCAAACAACCGCTCCCGCAATTCCAGCGCCGTCTCAACCCGCTCGGTAAGCCTTTTCGGCGTCATGCCATGGGCGGCATTCCGGCTGATCAAACGACCGCAAATCAGCGCATGCGGGTTCACGAACACAGTTCCCATCGGTTTATCGTTGGCCGCACGCAACTCGGCCTGGGTACCGGCTTCAAACTCGGTCAGAGGGGAACGATGGGTATCCACTTCATTGCTGTAGACCCACAGATGGCCGGCTCTCAAACGGCGTTCGGCGCCTTTACGTAAATATAAGACCGGGAAATTCATAACAACCACCTGTCAGAGTTGGGAAAAGCCGCAAATTATACATGAAGTGTCGGCACGGGCAGCCGAACTATGGGAGGGAGTGGGCAGGGCTGCCCAAAACTGTGCGGAGCCATGGATGGCGGAGCTCAAGCGCACAGGGACGTATTTACAGCGTGTTTTGGGCAGCCCTGACCGCTCGCTCTTCCACCATCCGCACAAAATTATTCCTCGGCAGCCACATGCTCCGCGTAGGCCACAGAATCCATCAGGCCATCCATCTCACCGGCATCCGCCAACCGCACCCGGAACAACCAGCCATCACCATAAGGATCCTCATTCACCTTCTCAGGCTCATCCTCCAGGCTCTCATTGACCTCAATCACCTCACCGGTCACCGGACTGAACACATCAGACGCCGACTTCACCGACTCGGCAACACCCGCCTCTTCAGCACCAGTTACCGTCGAACCCACATCCGGAACACCAATAAAAACGATATCCCCCAGTTGATCCTGGGCAAAATCCGTGATTCCGACGGTTGCGGTGCCGTCGTCGGCCACACGCACCCACTGGTGCGTTTCAATGTATTTCAGATCTGCGGGTGTTTCGCTCATGGTCACATGTCCCCGATGAATAATTTCGCGCATTTTAACCGAAGAACGACGCCCCCGCGAACATCTCAACCAAAGTTGCGACGGATTCCAGCTTCAATCCAGCCCCCAGGTCGTTTCCCGCGCCATCGTCATGAACGACTGAAGATAGGCCACATCCACATCCCGCTCACGGAGGCCCAGGAAAATCTGCTTATCAATACCCTCCCGCCCCAGCCGTACCGGGCTGATCGGCATCTGATGGGCGTACTCTTCCACCAGCCAACGGGGCAGTGCCGATACCCCCCGCCCTGCCGCGACCATTTGCAGCATGATGTCCGTGGTTTCAATGGTCTTATGCCGGGCCGGGCTGCTGTGGGCCGGCACCAGAAACCGGGTATAGATGTCCAGCCGCTCGGCATCCACCGGATAGGTAATCAGAGTCTCACTTTCAAGATCAGATGGCTCCGCCCAAGGCCTGGAGGCCAGTGGGTGATCGCTCGGCACTACGAGAACCTGCTCGTAATCAAAGACCGGCTCGTACACGAGCCCCTTGCGGTGCAATGGGTCCGGCGTCACCAACACATCGATGTCGTAGCCGAACAAAGCACCGATACCGCCAAACTGGAAGCGCTGCTTCACATCCACATCCACGCCAGGCCATTCCTCAAGATACGGCCCGACCACCTTGAGCAACCACTGGTAACAGGGATGACATTCCATACCGATTCGCAGGCTGCCCCGCTGTCCTCGGGCAATCTGGCCCACCAATTCCTCGGCATGATCGAACTGCGGCAACAAACGATTCGCGAGTGACAGCAAATACAACCCGGATTGAGTTGGCCGCAGTTTACGGCCTTCACGCACCCACACGGGCGTTCCCAGCTGCTGCTCCAGCTTCTTCATGGCATGACTGAGGGCAGACTGGGTGAGGCACAGCGCGTCCGCCGCCGCCGTCAATGAGCCGCTCCGATCCACTTCACGGACGATCTCCAGATGATTGCGCTCTATCATTGGCCGACCTTAGTTGAAAAAAATTCATGGATTCATGAGATTTTACCATTATTTTTCATGTCAGATCAGCACTAGCCTTGAAGGCCTGAATGACGACAGGAGATTCATCATGGTAACCACCCATAACCTGGGCTTTCCCAGAATTGGCCAACGTCGCGAACTCAAATTTGCCCTTGAGGGTTATTGGAAAGGCGAGTTAAGCGAAGACAACCTACAGCAAACCGCGGCAGGGCTCCGCGCCAGCAGCTGGCGACACCAACGCCCGCTCACGCTGGCACCGGTCGGCGACTTCTCGCTCTACGACCAGGTACTGGACATGAGCGCCACACTCGGCAACCTGCCCAAGCGCTCAGGCAAGGCCGATGACCACGAACTGGACCGCTACTTCCGCATTGCCCGTGGCCGGTCCCCGGCTGATAACGATTGCTGTGGCGTCCATGCCGGTGAAATGACCAAGTGGTTCGACACCAACTACCACTATATTGTGCCGGAATTCGACGCGGACACACGGTTCAGCCTGAATCCCACGCGTTTACTGGAACAACTGGCCGAAGCCAGGGCCGTAGGCGTCAATGCCAAGCCAGTTATCATCGGCCCTGTCACCTACCTCTGGCTTGGCAAATCCAAGGACGATACAGACCGGCTCAGCCTGCTGGATGACTTACTGCCGGTCTATGCGGAGCTGATACAGCTTCTTGCCGACAATGGCGCAGAGTGGGTGCAGATTGACGAGCCAATCCTGGTCACAGAATTGGAAGGCGATTGGCGGCACGCCCTGAACCTGGCTTACCACAACCTCAAGGCAAGCCCGGTAAAACTGTTGCTGACCACCTACTTCGGCCAACTGCGGGAAAACCTGCAACTGGCCTGTGAGCTGCCGGTTGCCGGCCTGCACCTGGATGCGACAAACGCCCGTGACGAAGTGTCCCGCGTGACGGACTGGCTGCCGGGGCACAAGGTTCTCTCACTGGGCGTGATCGACGGTCGCAATATCTGGAAAACCGACCTGGAAGCCACCCTCGACTGGCTGGAACCGGTTTATCAGAAGCTGCGTGAACGACTCTGGATTGCGCCATCCTGCTCACTTCTACATGTGCCGGTAGACCTGGACAACGAAACCACCATGGACCCGGAGATACGCTCCTGGCTGGCCTTTGCGCGGCAAAAGCTGGAAGAACTGCAGCTGTTGGCCACGGCACTTACCGATGGCCAGGATGCGGTGGCCCGGGAACTGAAGAGCAATGCAGACGCCATACTCAGCCGCAGGAACTCAACCCGCGTGACGGACCCACAGGTTCGCAAGGCGGTCGCGGCGATCACGCCTGAGCTGGGTCAACGCAAGAGCAGCTACCAGCAGCGCTCGGCGATCCAGGCAAGCCACCTGAAGCTGCCGCGCTACCCCACAACCACTATCGGCTCGTTCCCCCAGACCAAGGATATCCGCCAAACACGGCTCAAATTTCGTAAGGGTGAGCTCGCACCCGAGGAATATCACGAGCGAATCCGCGCAGAAATCCGCCACTGCGTTGAGGAACAGGAACAGTTGGGGCTGGACGTGCTGGTCCACGGCGAGGCGGAACGTAACGACATGGTGGAGTACTTCGGCGAGCAACTGGAAGGCTACGTGTTCAGCCGCTTCGGCTGGGTACAGTCCTACGGTTCCCGCTGCGTGAAACCACCCATCCTGTTCGGCGATATCTCCCGGCCCAAAGCCATGACCGTGGAATGGATCCGTTACGCCCAGTCGCTGACAGACAAGCCCCTGAAAGGGATGCTCACCGGCCCGGTCACCATCCTCAACTGGTCTTTCGTGCGCGACGACCAGCCCCGGAAAGACACCTGTCTGCAACTGGCACTGGCGATCCGCGAGGAAGTACTGGACCTGGAACAGGCTGGAGTGAACATCATTCAGATTGACGAAGCCGCCCTTCGCGAAGGCCTGCCCCTGCGCCAGAGCGACTGGGAGACCTACCTGGACTGGGCCATCGAAGCCTTCCGGATTACCGCCAATGGCGTGCAAAACGAAACCCAGATACACACCCATATGTGCTATTCGGAATTCAACGACATCATCGAAGCCATCGCCCGCATGGATGCCGATGTCATCACCATCGAAACCTCCCGATCTGACATGGAGCTGCTGGATGCCTTCAAGGGATTCCAGTATCCCAATGATATTGGTCCGGGTGTCTACGATATTCACTCGCCCAACGTGCCGGGGACTGAGCAGATCGTGTCGCTGATGAACAAGGCCGCGGAAAGAATCCCCGCCGAGCGACTCTGGATCAACCCGGACTGCGGGTTGAAAACCCGGTCCTGGGAGGAGGTGATTCCGGCGCTCAAGGGGATGGTGGCTGCAGCTCGGGAGTTGCGGGAAACTTAAATGTTCTGAGGCAGAGGCCCATACCTCTGCCTTACATCACCGATTCCTTAAGTTCTCCATGGTTACTTGAGGAAGCCATCTTTGCCCTATAGGCCTCCATGGAAATCTTTCCAATCTGCGGTGTCAGCTTGCAGGTACGTTTATCCCAAGGGTACTCCGCCTGGCGCTTCAGCCATTCGGCCCCTTCACCCTGCTTCCAGGCTTCCAGATCCAGGTCACGCCAGAACCGGGGATTCCGACCGGTGCGCTGGTCATGCTCAGCCGTGACCGGGTCGAGGTGGCGGAAGGGTTCCAGCCTTGGCATGTCCGGCAGCGGCTGGGATACATCCATATAGCGCTGCAGCGTGTCCCACAAAGCCATGACTTCTTCCTTGGTTGGCTCAATCCGGCTCAGGGAGGTCTGACTGAACTGCTTGTCGGTATAGGGATGGGCGAACATCAAACGGTAGAAGATGCCGCCATGCTGGATCACGCGTTCCACGTAGGCATCGAATTCCTCGAAGGGCGCGGTCAGTTTCTTGCCCCCAGGCAGGGCAAAGCTCACCTCGCCTGTCTCTCGATTGAAGGAGCTTTCGCCAGCGTCCAGGCCGCGATCCAGGAGTTTGCCCAGTAGTTTGTCGAATGGTCTCAGTAGCAGGGCGAAACCGCCCATGACCCAGGGCATTGTTTTTATGAGGAGATATATGGATAGAGGAATCCAAGCGAGGGCCACAACAAGGCCCATAATGAACTTTAAAAAAGATGGCAATCCAAGCAATTCAACACAATAAAGAACAAGCATCCCTCCTCCGACCAACACTACCCCCCCCCCCAAACATAGGGTATTAGTAGGAGCATGGCGGTAAGGCCGACAAAAGCCTTGCCGTTGAGGAAACGAATCTGCTGGTGATTCCACCACGACGCCTCAGATTCACAGCTGTCTGGATCATTCTGATCCTGGTATTGGATGGTTTCTGCATCCTCGCACACGCGGTAATAGGGTTCGATGCCAGCATAGTCCCCTACAGGCTGTAGATCTTCACCGAGGCGGTTTCGACTGGAGTCAGAATTGGGCAG
>CAJXOQ010000066.1 GCA_913057975.1 uncultured Marinobacter sp. | reverse complement strand
CCTCTCTATTCGTCGGCAGCGTCAGATGTGTATAAGAGACAGATACATCGCAGCAGTGTGCTCTTCCCCGCTCCAGAGGCGCCGACGATGGAAACGACGCTGCTGCCGTCAACCTCAAGATTCAGGTTTTTTAGCACCGGCTCATTGTGCCCGTATCGCTTTACCAGGTTGGTAATTTCTAACATGAATTCACTCCGGCCAGAGCTTCCGGCCATTGGCCGGAAGCGCCTGTTGCTCTTATTTCAGATTGTCGGGCGTGTACTGAACGCCGTTAGACGCCTGGATGGTGCGAATCACGCGCCAGTTGTCCTTGTAGTTGATGGGAATGAAGGTCTCGACGCCCTCAAACTCGTCCCCCAGCTCGGTGCCGGAAAACTTGAAGCTGTAAAAGGCTTCACGAATTTTCTCGACCAGCTCGGGATGCAGGTTGTGGGCGTGGTTATAGGAGGTTGTCGGGAACCGGTCTGACTCCCACACCAGACGCACATCTTCCTCGTCGTAAAGCCCGCGCGCGGCCATACGCTCAACCACTTCCGAGGCCACAGGGGCCGCGTCGTAATCCTTGGCCACTACGCCGAGCATGGACTGGTCATGGCTGCCGGAGAAGGTGATTTCATAGTTGTCACCCGGCACCACGCCCATTTCCGGGAACAAGGCCCGGGGGGCCTGGTTACCGGAGTTCGAGGTAGGGGAGGTGTGTGCGACGCGCTTACCTTTCAGGTCAGTTATTTCATGGATGTCGGAATCGACGTGGGTGTATACCTGAAGCGAGTAGCCGAACTGCCCGGAGTCTGAGCCCATCAGGGCGAAGGGTACCGCACCGGCGAGATTCACCGCGAAAGGCGTTGGGCCGGTAGAAAAACCCGCCACATGCAAACGGCCACTGCGCATGGCTTCCACTTGCGCGGCGTTGGATTGCACGGCGAAGAAGCGAACATCCTTGCCAGTCACTTCAGACAGGTGGTCAATGAAGGGCTGCCAGATGTCGGAATAAATGGCGGGGTCTTCAACCGGCGTATAGGCAAAAATCAAAGTGTCGGGGTTCACCCACTCTGATTCGTCCGCTGGCAGGTCAGCAACCATGTCGCCATTTTCGTCGCAGTATTTGGCGTCTAATGAGCCTCGTTCGCAATCTCCAAATGCCTGAGCGCTGAAACCTGCCAGCAACGCGGATGCTGTCAGAGCGACCGACGGCAGGATGCCGGGAAACACTTTCCTGGAAAGGTTCATTCTTTTCTCCCTTTGGAGCGGTCCATGCCTGAGGGGTCTCGGCCTCGCATTGAGCATCCGGGAAGGACCAGCTCGCTATGCTTGTTTTTTTTAGGATGTTCAATTGAACATTCAGCTTAACAGCAAATGTCCATTAGACAAGGTCAGAGAAATCCGCTCAACAATCTCACCCAACGTTTCGCGAGTCGCTATTAAAACGCTCAACACTTCGGCTAACATCCGTTATCAAGCGTTAAGATAACAACAAGAAGGTAAAAACAGTGATGTTGCTAACCGGCTTCGGGCTTGGCTGCCTGTTGCCCCTGTTTGTGATTACGTTGCGAGACTTCCGGCATTTGCTGGTTGGCCAGTTGTTCCTGCTGGTGATTGTTGGGTCTGTGGCGTTCCTGGTTGATCCTTTGATTCCAACCGAATGGCGCTGGATCACTTCCGACCTGCAAACCGCGTTGCCCGCCTTGTTCTGGCTACTGTGTCAGCTGATTTTTGCGCCGCGACCGCGTTTGAAGTCAGTGTGGGGCGCGATGGCGCTATACAGCTTTCTGGCGCCAGCGTTGGCGCGGCCCTTCGTGGAGCCCGGTGATGCGTGGACTCCGGCGGTGTTCTTCGGATGGCGGCTGGGCCAGTTCTTCGAGTACGTGGTGCTGCTGCATGGCCTCAGTTTTGTGATTCGGTACTGGCGAAACGATCTGGTGGAAGCCCGCAGGAAGGCCCGTCTGGCCTTTTTGTTGATTGTCGGCAGCGCCGTAGGCGTGGCGACGGTCAGCCTGAACTTCGGGCTTTATCATGAGTACATCCGCGGGATCATCACGGGGCTGGCGGCTTTCGCAACCCTGATCTGCCTGGTTACGGCGCGGGAGGGAATCATGGATCTGGTGGGCAGCGATCGGCCTGCCGGTTCGCCACAGCCGCAGCCCAGACCAACTCTAGAGACAGAGCCCCAGGAAACCCACGAGGCACACTTTGCACAACAGGAGCAGGACGCCGCAGTGCTTTGCCGAACCATGGACGCCGGCTTTTATCAAACGGAGAAGCTGACTCTCAAAAAGCTGTCTGAGGCCACCGAGATTCCTGAATACCGTCTGCGCAAGGTGATCAACCAGGCTTTGGGCTATCGAAACTTCAATGACTACATCAACCAGCTGCGGGTAGCCGACGCCGCTGAACGTTTGCGGAACGAGCCGGACACACCCGTGCTGAACATCTCTCTGGACGTGGGCTACCGTACCTTGAGTTCGTTCAACCGGGCGTTTCGGGATATCCAGAACGCCACCCCAACAGAGTACCGTCAGCAGTGCCTCGGGGCTGACATCAGCTGATCAAAACCTGCAATTTCCGGGATTGCAGGTTTTGCACAGTGCCTTCCTTTTCTCCTCTCAAACCCTTGATGCACAGGCCGTTTCAGAATTTGCACAGGGCATGTGGTTTTCTGCACATCGGTTGTTCTCGCCAATGTGTCGCATCCTGCTTAGTGTCGTTCGGGACACCGCGTTCTTTTCGGGAACGCAGGAATAACAACAACACGATCAAGCAGAGGTTACGATGCGCCAGGTCAGAACGTTCAAGAAACTCTTGTTGGTGACTGCCATTTCAAGTGGGTTCCTACTCGCCGGTTGTGATGGGGACGATGGAGAAGACGGCAAGGCTGGAGCCGATGGGCAGTCCGCCGATGTCGTTGCCCAACTTGCGGTGACCACGTCTGGTTTTTCCATTCCTGAAGACGCCATCCTTGTAGCGCCGGATGCTGCAAACGGTGACGACATTACCGAGGCGCTGTCCGTGGCGTTGTTCGATTTGCCGGAAGATGCCCTGGTGGTTTTGCCAAAAGGGCGGTTTGTGGTGACCGAGAGCATTGTCGTCAACAGTGCCAGTAGGCTGACCCTCACCGGCTATGGCATCAACGAAACCGCACTGGATTTCAGCACGTCCAATGGCGACGACGCGTTCCGCTTCCAGGGCGGGAATGGTATTACGGTGCGGGACTTCGGTGTGTACGAGGCGCCGAAGAACGGCATCAAGGCCACCAACGTCAACGGCATCCATATGACTTATACCGCCACGGTCTGGGAAGGCGAGTTGGAGTCGGCCAACGGCGCCTACGGGCTGTACCCGCTGAAAAGCCAGAACGTGCTGCTGGAGAACAACTACGCCTTCGGGTCGGCGGATGCGGGCATCTACGTGGGGCAGTCCGAAAACATTGTGGTTCGGAACAATACCGCCAAACAGAACGTGGCCGGCATTGAGATTGAAAACTCCACCATGGCGGATGTGTACAACAACATCGCGCTCGCAAACTCTGGCGGCATCCTGGTGTTCGACTTGCCAGGGCTGGATAAGGCCTACGGCGGCAATGTTCGTGTTTTCAACAACCAGGCCTACAGCAACAACGCCGATAACGTAGGCGCTGGCGTGGTTGGCACGGTGCCACCAGGAACCGGCGTCTTGGTGCTGGCCACCAGTGACGTGGAAATGTACAACAACCAGATAACGGACAATGACACCACGGCGGTCGCGATCACCAGCTATCTGCTGGTTGATGATGACCTTGCCAGTTACCCGGCCAACTACGGCGCCACCATGGGCAATGGTTGGAGCCCGACACTGAAGAACGTCTACCTGCATAACAACACCATTGCCCGGAACGGCGATAACCCGCGAGGTGCGCTACTTCAGCCGGTTATTGATGGTTACTCCTCGAACATGAACAGCAAGGGGGCGCCGCAAACCTTTCCTGCGATTCTGTATGACGGAATCGGTGAACTGCTGTCGAATGCCGGAGAGTTGGCTGGCTTCAATGCCCTGGTCGGCGCCGAGGCGCAGGCCGATGGGGTGAACTACGACCCTTACGGCGCAGGCGACCAGATTTGTGCCAACAGCAACATCAATGGCAACCCGGCGCCAGACTATGACGAAGTGAATACCGGACTGGTCTATCCGGATGATCCTGCCGACGTAACCATGGTTGATGGCGATGGCAATCCTCTGCCCCACCTGTTAATCGATCAATTGGTCAACAACACCTACTTGAACTGCGTCCAGCCGCGACTGGCGCCAGCGGTGGTGAACTTCCGCAACAACATCTACGGCTGCACCGGGGATGATCTGGCCGAAGCGGCCTGCGCGCTGTAAGGGAGAGTCTCCAATGAAACACAGTAATAAAACGATTGCGGCGGGTGTGGTGACGTCTTTTCTTCTGGCTGCGTGTGGCGGCGGAGGAGGTGGTGATTCGTCGGACGATAGTGGCTCCAACCCGACCGGCAGCGCACTGAATGCCGGTGCTGGTGCGCCAACAGGAGCAGAGGGCAGCTGCAGTGCAACCACGAATGGGGTGAACTGGGACGCCTTGATGACGGAGGTGTGCCCGAAGCTCTCCGACTACAATCTGTTTACCGATGCCAGTGATCCAACGGCCGGGCCGACCCGGGGTGGGGTGCCTTATGATCTCTCCACGGCGTTGTTCTCCGATTACACCAGTAAGTACCGTTTTGTGTTTGTGCCAGAAGGCAAAACGGTGGGTTACAACCCATCAGAGGCGCTGGATTTTCCGGTTGGGACGGTCATTACCAAGACTTTCGCCCTACCGGAAAATACCGCCATGCCTGACGGTGCGGAACTGGTGATCGAAACCCGCCTGTTGATCCACCGGGTCGATGGCTGGATGGCATTGCCGTATTACTGGTCGTCAGAGTCCGAGGCGACACTCGCCATTGCGGGGAAACGCCTGACCGACCTGACCACCATCAACAACCAGGGACAGACGCTCACCTTTGATTATGCGGTGCCCAAAGCTGCGGACTGCAACTCCTGCCACTCCATTGTGCCGGACCTGGCGGGGCCGGATGACCAGCGTGAGCAGATTTTTCTGCCCATTGGCCCCAAGGCCCGTTATCTGAACAAGGATTTCAGCTACCCGGACGGCACGGTCTACAACCAGCTTCAATACTGGTCGGAAGGCGAACTGCTCACTGGGTTACCGGCGGATTTTAACAGTGTGGAGCAGGCACCGGTGTTTAATGACGAAACTCACATCCCGTCACTGAGCAACGCAGAACTGAACGACAAGGCCAGGGCCTACCTGGACATCAACTGCGCCCATTGCCATCGGGCAGACCTCACCCTGCCGGCCGACTATGCCGGGCCCGCAGGCAGTAGCGGCGTGCAGTTGGAGTACAACCGCGTCTACGCTGACTCGCCGGGGAAATTCGGAGTCTGCAAGGACCCTGTGGCCGGCGGCAAAGAGGGTTATCCGTACGACGTGATTCCAGGCAACGCGGATGAGTCTTACCTGTTGTTCCGTATCGAGACGACAGACAGCCGGCACAAGATGCCGGAGCTGGGCCGTAGCACGACGCATCAGGAGGGTGCTCAACTGATTCGCAGTTGGATTGACCAATTGCCCAGTGCCAGCTGCTCGCCGATGCCGTAATAGCGTCCCACCCTGGCGGGTTTAGCCGGGAATCCGGTCAAGAGAGTTGGTTTTGTGGCGGGCGAGGCTTATGCTCGTCACACATTTCTTATCCGGGAGTCGCTTTATGGGTCTGGCTATCGCATTACATGTTCTCTCTGCCGTGATTTGGGTTGGCGGTATGTTTTTCGCCTATATGGCCATGCGGCCAGCAGTGGTGGAGGTCATTGATGCATCGCAGCGCGGTGCTCTTTGGTGTCATACGCTGTCCCGGTTTTTCCACTGGGTATGGGTGGCGATCATACTGTTGCTGGTGACCGGTTACTGGATGGTCTTCAGTGTGTTCGGCGGCATGGCGGGTGCCGGCTGGCACGTTCATGTGATGCAGGGGCTGGGGATTGTAATGATGCTGCTCTATTGTCACGTCTATTTTGCCCCCTTCCGGCGGTTGAAGCAGGCCGTTGCCAATCAGGATCCACAGGAAGGCGGACGCCAGGTAGGGCAGATCCGAAAGCTGGTAGGTACCAACCTGATTCTCGGTCTGATCGTCGTGGTGATCGGTGCTGGTGGGCGGTATCTGTAGACCTATCTGGTAGCTGATAGCGGCTTGTGCTTGCGCCCTGTCGTCTTTTTTCTTTGCGGACCGCACGGGGATTTGCAAGACCTCATGGCTTTCCGGGATGATTTGTTGATACACGATAAATCATCCTGGAGAGTGTGATGAACGAAGCCTGGCTGAAAGCCCTACCCAAAGCAGAGTTACACCTACACCTGGAAGGGGCGCTTGAGCCTGAACTGATGTTTGCACTGGCTCGGCGCAATGGCATTGAGTTGCCGTGGAGCGATGTCGACGTGCTTCGGCAGGCCTATTCCTTCAATAACCTGCAGGAATTCCTGGATCTTTATTACCAGGGTGCCAATGTGCTGCGCACGGAGCAGGATTTCTACGATCTCACCTGGGCGTATCTGCAGAAGTGTCAGGCGCAGGGCGTTGTCCATGTTGAACCTTTCTACGATCCGCAAACCCATACCGAGCGCGGCATTCCCTTTGAAGCGGCCATCAACGGCATCAGCGGCGCCATGCGGGATGGGCGCGAGCAGCTGGGTATTACCGGTGGGCTGATTCTCAGTTTCCTGCGGCACCTCTCTGAAGACGACGCTTTCCGGACACTTGAGCAGGCGATGCCGTTTCGTGATCAGTTTTTTGCGGTGGGACTGGACAGTGCCGAACAGGGCCATCCACCCAGCAAGTTTGAGCGAGTGTTCGCCAAAGCGAGATCTGAAGGCTTCCTGGCAGTTGCCCATGCCGGTGAAGAGGGGCCGCCTGAGTACATCTGGCAGGCTTTGGACCTGCTCAAGGTAAACCGTATTGACCATGGGGTCCGTGCCGCGGAAGATCCGAAGTTGTTGGACCGACTGGCGGACGAGCAGATCCCGTTAACGGTTTGCCCGTTGTCGAACATCAAGCTGCGTGTGTTTCAGGACATGACCCACCACAACATTCTGGACCTGTTGGAGCAGGGTTTGAAGGTTACCGTGAACTCGGACGACCCGTCCTATTTCGACGGTTATGTGCTGGAGAACTTCGTGGCCATGCGTGATGGCCTGGGGATGACCGAAGAGCAGGCCCGCCGGCTGGCGCAGAACAGTATGGACGCTCGGTTAGCACCGTAGATGCAGCTTGCACAAGGCAGTATCGATATTCGGCAAGATGCGAAAATCTGTCCTACCATTGAACAGTAAATCCCGCGTTCAAGGAATGAGTCATGAGCATGATCAGCAGCACACAATGTTTATTGCTTGGTTCGGTTCTTGCCTTCTCAATGGTTGCCGGGGTCCATGGAGCGACACCCGCTCCTGAAGGCGCGTCGGTGTATTTTATTACGCCAACTGATGGGCAGGCCATGAGTTCTCCAGTCACCGTGAGATTCGGTCTGGATGGGCTGGGTGTAGCGCCAGCGGGCGTGGAACGCAAGGGCACCGGCCACCATCACCTGCTTGTGGATGTAGACGATATGCCCGCGATGGACCAACCGGTTCCGTCCGATGATCGTCATATTCATTTTGGTGGCGGACAAACCCAGACGTCCCTGGAGCTGTCACCGGGCGAACACACCTTGCAGTTACTGGTGGGGGATCACCTGCACGTACCTCATCAGCCGCCTGTGATGTCCGAGAAGATCACCATCACGGTGGAGTAGTAGCCACAAGTGGTTCAGCGGCAGGCCAGAACGCTGTCGCCAAGTGCCACCTCGCCCCCTTCAATCACTCGCGTCGTTATACCGCCATGCCCACGCATGGCGTTATAACCGCCCGGCCCAAGGGCGGCCTCCATCTTACTGCAGGGATGGCAAAGGCCGGTGTATTCCAGCACCACATCCCCAATTCGGAACGTTTTGCCTTTCAGGGCCAGGAGGTTCAGGCCTGAGACCACAATGTTGCGCCGGAAAATCTTAGGGTCGATTGCCTCCTGCCCCAGGCAGGAGGCAATGGCATGCAGGTGCTCTTTCTGGATCAGGGTGACCTGTCGTTTGCTGGTCTCGCGGCCCTCGAATCGATCGCCTTCCAGGCCCTTGCCCGGCGTGATCATCACGTCATCGAGTGTTTTCATGGACTCGCCGCGGGCAGGGCGGATGCCAATCCATTCAACCCGACCGCGCTGAGGGAGGGTGTCGAACAGGGTTTGAAGCGAGGTCGGTTGCACCATGGATACCTCATGTGAGTTTTAATCCAGCCTGGGAATGCACGGTTGTGTTGAGCGTTTTTACTCCAGAACCGTCGGCCAATTCGCATCCGCCTGGCGAATAAACCCGTCGGGATCTTCCAGCCATTGGTCCTGTATGGACTGATTGTAGTTCAGGTACAGCCGACCCTCCCGGATGCTCCAGTGCTTTGGATCCCCTTTGGCGAGATAGCCCTGGCTGATCGCCCAGGCACAATAGCCGCCGTAGACTGGCGCAAACCGTTCAGGGTTTTCCTTGAAGCGGGCGAGGTTCTCGGCGTTGGCAAATCGCCAGGTGGCCCCCTGGTACTGAGTGGTGTACTCATTGGAGCCTTTGGCGGGCTGTCCTGTTTCGAAGTAACTGACGGTGTCGTACCCGCCGGCGCCAGTGTTGCTCAAGAGGCCGGTGTAAACGGGCGACTCCGAAGCTAATGCACTGGCTGTGTAGAGCAGGGCAATGGTGACCAACATTAGGAATCTGTTCATGTCGCTCTCCTTATTTACAAAGGCTACAGGCACTAAGACACTGGTGATAGCCGTTTGTTACGCAGAGCTATTGTGACGACGTATTGTGCGGAGGCCTGAGCGTATAAACAGCGCAAAAGACCGAATGAAGCTAATCTGAATATCACCTCGTACACAATCCCGAATCAAATCGAAAAAGGAGATTGTCATGACAGACCCAGTTCTTTTGATCACCGGCGCATCTTCGGGCATTGGTGCCGCTACGGCGCGGGCTGCTGCAAAGAATAATTATCGTGTTGTACTGGCAGCGCGTTCGAAAGACAGTCTTCAAAGCCTGAAAGAGGAGATTGGCAGTGATCGGGCGATCAGTGTTCAGTGTGATGTTCAAAGCAGCGAAGACCAGAAAGCCATGGTCGAACAGGCCCTGAAGGCTTTTGGGCAAATTGATGCGGTCTTTGCCAATGCAGGTCGCGGTGGTTCTCCGGGCGGCTTCAGTGGCGCAGACACCGACGCTTGGCGGGATATGATTCTTACCAATGTCTATGGGGTTGGCCTCACTTTGCAGCACTGTCTGCCGGCCTTGAAAGAAAGCCGTGGCCACTTGTTGCTCACTGGCTCCGCCGCCGGCAGGGTGACCATTCCCGGTTCTATGTACAGCGCGACGAAATGGGCGGTGTCGGCCATCGGCTATGGTGTCCGGGAAGAGCTACGGGGAACGGGCGTTCGGGTAACGCTGATAGAGCCTGGAATGGTAGACACGCCTTTCTTTGACGAGCCCCCGGAGAGGGCACTGAAGCCGGACGATGTCGCCAATGCGGTGGTTTACGCCCTGTCACAGCCAGCCCACGTAGACGTGAACGAGTTACTTGTCCGGCCTACGCCGCCCATTGAATAAGAGAGGTCTCGGAAATCGGCTTAGATCAACCCTGCTCTGATCATGTCGAACGTGTCCAGAATGCGGGCCACATACTGGTCTTTCGGCCGAAAGCTGCTTTGGGTGCTGAGCGAGACGTCCCGTTCCAGGTGATCCAGCAGCTTGTGCAGGCGACGACGATGTAGGCCGAGTGCCGCCTGCACGGGGTCGGAAATAACGCCGGACAACGCTGCGAACGCTGACAGGGCGGCCATGACCGCGAGCATGACGCTGGCGGTTGTTGCCAGCGACGGCTCCGGTGGAAAGACGCTGTAGTACCACGTGCCGACGGTTTCGCCGAAGATAAAGTCCCGTGCCGCCAGGGTCTTTGCGAGCATGGACGCCAGCACCACCCCGAGCCCTATGCCTCCAGGCGTAAACTTCTGGAACGCGAACGCGCCCAGCACGGTGCATGAAATGCTGTTGGTGATATCGGCAGAGGCCGTCCGCGTTACGCGGTACTGACGAAGAGCGTCGGCAATCACGGGCTCTATCAGTTTGATAAAGTGCTGGTGGTCGACCGGCTCAGAGCTGTGGCGCTCGTAAACCTCCTCCAGCGCTTCCACCAGATAGTCCTCCAGCAGGTGGCCCGTTGGCTGGCCATTGTTCAGCAGGTCGGCCTGAATAAGGCTCGAGATGTGCTGTTGTACGCGGGTGGTGAAACCTGCAGGCACACGATCGGCCATTCCGTACAGCCATCTGAGGCCGGCGCGTTTGCGCGTCGGAATTTTTACCAGGCAGGCAAGGGCGTACATCGGTGCCCAAAGCAGATTGATCGGCGCCCGCAACATGTCCCAGCCCAGTGCCATCCGGTTGGTCGCGATAGCCCCCGGGTAATGGAAATGTCGGTCGATAAACGCTGGCACCCGCGACCGGCAGTCGGCAAAGTACCGTTCAATGCCCGAGCGTAAGGCTAGCTCTATCTCTGCTTCGGAGATGGTCTGCTCGGGTGGTATGGCAATGGGCATAAGTGACAGGTGCAGTTACCGGTAAGTGGGACGGAGTTGTTTACAGGCGCTCACTTTATCAGGAATCGTTAAGGTTTCCTGTTAACGCCCTGATCATCCGGTAGAGAAACCCCAGAACTTCCCTAAATCAGAGAAACTTAGTACCTTGCGGAAATTCCGAACAAAAACACCAACAGGATCATCGTTATGAAAATCCGTGCCGCTGTATTGGAAACGATAGGTGCGCCACAGCCTTTCGACGAAAACCGACCGCTGACGATTGAAGAGCTGGAACTGGATCCACCGGGCGATCATGAGGTGTTGGTTCAGATCCGGGCAGCGGGTTTGTGCCATTCAGACTTGTCCGTGATTGACGGCAACCGGCCAAGGCCCGTGCCTATGGCCCTGGGCCATGAGGCGGCAGGCGTGGTCAAAGCCGTTGGGGCAGGGGTGACAGATCTCAGCCCGGGTGATCACGTGGTCACTGTCTTTGTTCCCAGCTGCGGGCACTGCAGCCCCTGTGCCGAAGGTCGCCCCGCGCTGTGCGAACCGGCGGCCGTCGCGAACAATGCCGGTACGCTTGTAGGTGGCGAACACCGGCTGCATCGGGCGGATGGTACGCCGGTGAATCACCACCTGGGCGTCTCTGCGTTCGCCGATCACGCAGTGGTGTCCCGACATTCACTGGTACGGATTGATCCAGACCTGCCGTTTCATCATGCCGCCCTCTTTGGCTGTGCCGTGCTGACGGGCGTGGGCGCTGCTATCAATTCGGCCGATATCAAAGCTGGCCAGACGGTCGCTGTTATCGGGCTTGGCGGCGTGGGCCTGAACAGTGTGTTGGGTGCGCTGGTGGCCGGGGCGGGACAGGTCATTGCCATTGATCTGGATGAGGACAAGCTTTCGATGGCCAAGAGCCTGGGCGCCAGCGCTGGTATCAATGCGGCGGACGAAGATTGCGTGAACCAGGTGAAAGCCTTGACCAACGGCGGCGTTGATTGCGCGATCGAAATGGCAGGGTCTGAGAAGGCGCTGGAGCTGGCATACCAAGTGACCCGTCGTGGCGGAACAACCGTAACGGGTGGGCTGGCACACCCTGACAGGAAAGTCTCCATTCAACAGGTGAGCCTGGTGGCAGAGGAAAGAACCCTCAAGGGTAGCTATGTGGGAAGCTGTGTGCCGGTGCGAGACGTGGCCCGCTACGTCAGCCTGTTTCGCCAGGGACGGTTGCCGGTCGACAAGCTACTGAGCGACACCCTGACCCTCGATGAGATCAACGAAGGCTTTGAGCGATTGGCAAACGGCAAGGCCATTCGCCAGGTCATTCTTTTTGACGACCACTGACGCCAGGCTGCCTCCATGGAACGATCTGACTTCCCCGTGTTTTACCCCATCATCACCCGATGGATGGATAACGACATCTACGGTCACGTCAACAATGTGACCTATTATTCCTACTTCGATTCGGTCATCAACCGTTATCTCATTGAAGAAGGCGGTCTTGATATACACAACGCACCGGTAGTGGGTTTTATGGTGAGTTCCAGCTGCCAGTTCAAGAAGCCGGTTGCCTACCCTGATGCCCTCGAAGCCGGCGTTCGGGTCGCCAGAATTGGCGCCCGTTCTGTGACCTACGAAGTGGGGATCTTCATGGAGAACGACGCCCAGGCAGCCGCACATGGCGAGCTTGTCCATGTGTTCGTGGATCGTGCCACCCAGTCCTCGACACCGATTCCTCCAGGGATTCGGGAGGCCCTGGAGCGAATTACGGTGTAGAGGCCGTCCTTGAGAGGGGCGACAGCTTCAGGCGTCCGGCGTCCAGAGACCCTGCAGTTGCCCCAGCAACGAAGAGCCAATTCCCTGATTTTCCAGGAAGCTCATGATAACCGGGACAAACTGCTGGATCATGCCGCTGTCCATACCCAGGGCTGTAAAGGCTGATTGCACACCGTCCATCGACGAGATGCCGGAAAGCAGGCTTCCGCTCAGGCTGCTACCACCGCCCAGCAGGCTGGACAGGCCAGAGGCTTTGCTGGTTAGGGTGCTCATGGAGTCGTTGCCCAACTGGTTTTTTGCGAGCTGTAACAGGGCGCCAGTACCACCTGTTGCCTGGGCCTGTGTGACGCCGAGCTGGCTTTGGAGTTGGCCGACCAGTTGCTGGGCTTCACCGCTGACCTCTGATGCCGAGGTCATTGCTTCGGTGCCGCTGGAAAGCGCGTCGTTAAGGTCGAAGGCGTTAGCGGCTGGGGCGAGTAGGTAGATGCTTGAAACCAGGAGGAATTGCTTGATGGTAGCGTTCATTGGGCTGTCCTGAGGGATGTATTATCGAGGTCAGCTCTATTTATGGGGGCGGTAGATCGCTAATAATAGTGAGTGAAAACCGAAACATATCGAATATTCTGCCTGGTGTTGCCGGCACGCTTCAAAAAGGGGAGGGCGATGAGCCCTCCTCGGTGCGTTCAGGCAAAATCGTATTCACCGCCCTTCTCTAGTGCCCTCTGATAAGCGGGTCTGGCGTGTGCTTTCTCAACCCACGCATTGATATGGGGCCTGTCTTTGCCAACGATACCCCGTGCCACGGAAGCTTCCAGCGGGAAGCTCATTTGAATGTCCGCCGCGCTGAGGTTGTCCCCCAGAAACCAGGTGTTTTTCGCCAGGTGAGCTTCGACAAAATCCAGGTGTGTTTTGATCATTGGGCCGATGAAGGTTGCAGTGGTTTTATCGGCGATGCCTTTGGCCACCGGCTTGATAAAAAACGGCATCGGGCTGTTTTTTACCTTTTGGAACACCAGGCGCATTACCAGCGGTGGCATCAGGGAGCCTTCGGCGTAATGCAACCAGTAGGTATAATCCAGCCACGCCTGGCCGCCGGCTTCCGGCAACATGGTGTCTTTGCCGTAGGTGTGGGCCAGATACTCGATAATAGCGCCTGACTCCGCTACCACCAGGTCGCCATCGGTAATCACCGGTGATTTACCCAGCGGGTGTACTTTTTTCAGGCTGGCTGGCGCCAGCATGGTTTTAGGGTCACGCTCGTAACGCTGGATTTCGTAGGGCACTCCCAATTCTTCCAACATCCAGAGAACGCGTTGTGAACGGGAATTGTTGAGGTGGTGAACGGTAATCATGCAGTGACTCCACTGGTGTCAAAAGAATAAGCAGGTTAGCAGTGTAGTCTGCAAATAGCTTTTTGGATCACCACGGGTTTTGCTTCGAGTCGTTTTTCCAGTGAGTGTTCTTGCACAAGGCAGTTTTCCGAGCTAGATAAGGATAACAATAATATTGCGAGAGGCATCTGCAGTAGATGCATGTTGGTATCCTGATAGTTAGATAATCATTCGATGAAACATACATAGAGGAAGGATTTCTCATGAAAACATGGTTATCGATTATCGCTATTAGTAGCTTAGTCTTCACGGGGTTGGCGCATGCGGCTCCCCAGAGTAAACCCAACGGTCCCTGGATCACCGACGGACAGAATGTGTCTTTGGCTGCGTTACGAAGTTATGCCCAGCTTTGGCATACGCTTGAGCAACTGGATCGATCGGCCAAAGGAGGGTTTGTCCTTTCGAGCGCTCCTCGCCTCAGTAATACTGGCCGGGAAATCCCCGTGGTTACAATAGGGAGCGGACCTCAGCGCATAATGATCATCGCTCAGCAACACGGCAACGAGTATGTCGTGAGTGAGGCTATGGTTGATTTGGCCAGAGATCTATCCGACAACTCGAGGGAATCAAGGGCCATACGGGATGCGCTCACGCTCACCATCGTACCCAGAGTCAATGTCGACGGGTTTGACGCAAGTGTCGAAGATGCTTTCGGGAATACGCCACCGTGGCGCCAGAATTACGATCCATCTTGCGTCTCGGGCCCTTGCCCCGCGTTTTATCAGCGCGGACGCGGTTATGACATTAACCGCTATCATTCGTTTCTCGCGGATGGTCCGGAGGTCAATCCATACGTTGGTGGTCCCAACCCAGTGCCTGAGTCGGTTGCCATGCGTTTGTTGTTTGATGAATTTCAGCCTTCGGTGGTTATCGATTTCCACCACCAGGGCTCTTACGTTGATGCCGACGGCAATTTGATCACCGGATCGACGCTATGGCCGAATGCCACATCGGCGGCTGAGGCGCTGGGTGTGGTGGACCAGTTTGAGGCTGGAGTGGAACTTGCAAAAAAAGTGGTCACGGTTATGGCCACAGAGCTCGACCAGTACGGTTATGCCAACATCACGCTCTATCCCGGTACCACAACGCCTGGAATCGCCCGTAACGCGTATGGACTGTTGGGTGCCGGATCGGTGCTGTTCGAGATGCGTGGAGGTATTGGAACCAAGGGCAATGGGTACATTACCAAGACTGCGTACAATGCTGCCAAAGCCGTTGTCGCCGCCATGGCCGACGGCACTTTGTTCGACGCGGACACTGCGATCGCGGAAAACCTGCCCCCCAGGGGTCCGGGAATTGGCGCGCCTAACGAGGAGGGAGGAGAAGTAGAGTAACAAGGTAAACCCATGAATGGGTTAGCCTCATCCCCACATATAGGGGATGAGGCTCCAGCCATATGATCATAACGATTGAACCTGCCTCGCTTTTTCGTTACATCTACCCTTTCGTTTCATCTGAAATCAGTCACCTAATTTGATAGATCAGGAGGTCGGCAATGTCGGAACCATCACTTAAGGAACAACTCAACTCCGCGGTGAAAGACGCGATGCGGAACAAGGATAAGACCCGGCTTGTCACCCTGCGTATGGCGCAGGCGGCAGTCAAACAGATTGAGATTGATGAGCGCCGTGATTTGAGCGACGAGGATGTCCTCAAGGTGTTGGACAAGATGCTCAAACAGCGCCGCGACGCCGCCAGTCAGTACGATGAGGCGGGGCGCGAGGAGTTGGGTGACAAGGAAAGAGCGGAAATGGTAATCATCGAGGAATTCATGCCTGCGGCCCTGAATGAGGATGATCTGGACGGCCTGATTCGAATGACCATCAGCGCTACCGATGCACAGGGAATGCAGGATATGGGCAAAGTGATGAACGAGCTAAAGCCCCAGGTGCTTGGACGGGTTGATATGGGCCACCTGAGCAAGAAGGTGCGGGCAGCACTGGCGGGCTGATGGTAACCCAGGTGCGTGTCGCACTGGTAAACGAGAAAGGACCACTATGGCCGACAAAGAACTGCGCCCAAAATCCGATAAACAGGCCATCAACCAGTTTATCAGCGAGGTTCGCACGCTGCCTAAACAGGGTGGCGGGCAGGGCAGGCTAATATTCGCGCTGGATGCCACCGCTAGCCGGGAGGCAACCTGGGATGAGGCCTGCCACTTGCAGAGTGAACTGTTCATGGCGACCCGGGATTTGGGCGGTTTGGCTATCCAACTTTGTTACTACCGCGGCTTTGGTGAGTTCAAGGCCACAGGGTTTGTGACGGAGACCGGTCAGTTGTTGAACCTGATGAACGGCGTTTCCTGCCTGGGTGGGCGCACCCAGATCAGCCGGGTGTTGGCTCATGCCGTGAAAGAAACCCGCGAAAAGTCTGTCAGGGCTGTGGTGTTTATCGGCGACTGTTGCGAGGAGCCAGTGGACGAGCTGTGCCATACCGCGGGGGAACTGGGGATGCTGCGAACGCCGGTGTTCATGTTCCACGAGGGCGCCGATGCCCATGCCAGAGCGGTGTTCCAGCAGGTGAGCAAGTTGTCTGGTGGCGCCTATGCCCCCTTCGATCGTGACAGTCCGCAAGTTCTCAAGGATCTTATGGCTGCCGTTGCGGTCTATGCTTCCGGGGGAGCCAAGGCCCTGCAGGATTTTTCCAGCCGCAGCTCTCCAGAGGTCAAGCGCTTGACCCAGCAAATCAAGTAGCGCTTGTTTCAATCCACGTTCAAACCATCGAAGGACCGATGAGTTCCGGGGTATCTGAGTGCCACTAACGCTTCTGGTCATAGCACTGTCGGTTGTTGCGTGGGTCTGGCTGCGCAATCAGCCGGCCAGCCAACGTAAGCCGGCGATGATAAAGCTGGCCTTGATGGCCGGTATCGGGATAGTGGTTCTGATGGCGGTTACCGGCCGTCTACACGCTCTATTCGCGTTGTTGGCGTTTCTCTACCCACTGCTACGCCGGGTGCTGCCGTCATTATTGACAGGACGCATGGCGGGGGCCGGAACGGGAGATGCAAACGCAAGTTCAGGCAATCAATCCCATGTGTCCGGCGACATTCTGGAAATGAGCCTGGATCATGACTCCGGCACCATGAGTGGCAAGGTCCTGAAAGGCCCCATGGCCGGGCGAGAGCTGGCGGACCTGGGCGAAAGTGAATTTCTTGAGCTGTTGCGATACTGCCGGGCGCACGACGAGGACTCCGCCCGGCTGCTGGAAAGCTATCTTGACCGCCGGTTCGGTGACTCATGGCGTGCTGACGATGAGGCCAGCGCTGGAGGCGAAGAATCCGAAGAGCACGGCACTACCGGCGGCCCTCTTACCGAGAGCGAGGCCCTGGACATCTTAGGACTGAAGCCCGGTGCAACACAGGACGAGATCATTCAGGCCCATCGCAGGATGATGCAGAAAGTACACCCGGACCGGGGCGGAAGTAACTATTTGGCCGCCCGCATCAATGAGGCCAAGGCGTGTTTGTTGGACTGAAAGTGAGATTCCCGAACATTAGACATTAGTTGTAACTTTGATGAACTTTGGTTGCTTAATTGTCCTGCCTCTGGAAGGTTAGGGTAGTGGGAACATCTGGGCAAAAAATAATCAATGGTGTTCAACGACGAAAAACAACAACAAGTTCGGGAGAAGCACATGTCCAATTATTACCTGAATCGACGAAAGTTCCTCCAAGGCAGCGCTGCTGTAGGTGCTGGCCTTGTTGCACCAACGATCTTTTCCAGAGCCGCCAGTGCTTACATGAATGAACCGGGTAGCGGTAGTGTGGTGCTTGGTTTCAACGTGCCTCAATCCGGCCCATACGCGGATGAGGGCGCAGACGAGCTACGCGCCTACAAACTGGCTGTCAAGCATCTCAATGGCGAAGGCGACGGTGGCATGCTGGGCACGTTCTCTTCACAAATGCTCAAAGGCACCGGTATTCTCGGCCGCAAAGTCGAGTATGTGACCGGCGATACCCAAACCAAATCGGATGCCGCTCGTGCATCCGCCCGGGCGATGATTGAAAAAGACGGTGCCATCATGATCACCGGGGGGTCGTCTTCCGGGGTAGCGGTTGCTGTTCAGTCGCTCTGTCAGGATGCTGGTGTCATCTTTATGGCCGGCCTGACCCATTCCAACGACACGACGGGTAAAGACAGAAAAGCCAACGGCTTCCGACATTTTTTCAATGCCTACATGTCGGCTGCGGCGCTGGCGCCAGTGCTGTCGGAACACTACGGGAATGATCGCAAAGCCTACCACCTGACGGCCGACTACACGTGGGGCTGGACTCAGGAGCAGTCAATGATGGCTGCAACGGAAGAACTCGGGTGGGAAACCGTGAACGCCGTTCGCACGCCGCTCTCGGCCACCGACTTCTCGTCCTACATCGCGCCGGTTACCAACTCTGGTGCGGATGTGCTGATCCTGAATCACTATGGTTCCAACATGGTGAATTCACTGACCAATGCGGTTCAGTTCGGTCTGCGAGAGAAACAGGTCAACGGCAAGCAGTTTGAAATTGTTGTTCCGCTATACTCCCGCCTCATGGCTCGCGGTGCCGGTAAGAACGTTAAAGGGATTTTCGGGTCGACCAACTGGCATTGGTCGCTGCAGGATGCCGGCTCTAAGGCGTTTGTCGAATCATTCGGGAAAGAGTACGGCCAGCCACCTTCACAGGCTGCGCACACCTGTTACGTGCAAACTCTGTTGTACGCTGATGCCGCTGAACGAGCGGGCAGCTTCAACCCGTGCGCCATCGTTGAGGCTCTAGAAGGCTTCGAGTTTGACGGACTTGGCAATGGCAAGACTCTCTACCGTGCCGACGATCATCAATGCTTCAAGGACGTGCTCGTGGTTCGAGGTAAGGAGAACCCGACGTCTGAGTTTGACTTGCTGGAAGTGGTCAACGTGACCTCTGCCGACAAAGTCACATACGACTCCAACCATCCGATGTTTGCCGGCGGCTCACTCGGTAAGTGTAACCCAGGCGCCTGATACCAGGCACCTGGCTACCTCTGAGAAGAGGTGCACTGACCACCCCGGCCAGTGCACCTTCAGCAGCCCGATCTTGATATGCCTGTTGCACTACAGGCGCCTGTTGTCAGACAAGGTAAATACCGATGGATGCCATCCTTCTGCAAATATTGAATGGGCTGGATAAAGGCAGTGCCTATGCCCTGATCGCGTTGGGGCTGACCCTGATATTTGGCACTTTGGGTGTGGTGAATTTCGCTCACGGTGCCCTGTTCATGATCGGTGCTTTCTGCACGGTCACCTTCAACAACCTGCTGTCCTACGAAAGAGTCACGCTCTCCGAGACGGAGCTGAGTCCCTGGGGAACGCCCCTTGAAGTCCATGTCCCCTATGTCGAACTCTGGTTTGGCGATTTTGGCGCGACGATGATCGACTATTCGGTGTTCTGGTCCATTCTTTTTGCCATTCCGGTGATGTTGTTGATCGGCATTGTGATGGAGCGGGGCCTGATCAAGCACTTCTACAAGCGACCTCATGCGGACCAGATTCTGGTGACCTTCGGGTTGGCCATCGTGCTGCAGGAGGTTATCAAATCGGTTTATGGTGCCAATCCGATTCCCCAGCCCGCACCGGAGGCATTTGTGGGCTCTATAGCTGTCTCTTATACACATCTGACGCTGCCG